>JAGWUK010000501.1 GCA_028868455.1 Burkholderiales bacterium
GCATCCAGTATAGTTTTGACTGCGATATCCACATCTTTTGCAACTAATTGTGGATACCGCTCTGCCAGACGAGCTATCAGCTCCGACTTCGTCATACTAATAAAACCTTATGACAGAATTGAGCTTAGTTTTTGTTGTCGAGTTTAGCTTTCAACAACGCGCCCAGGCTTGTTGTGCCAGATGCTGCATTGGAATCAACTGCTGTCGACATTTTTGCCATCGCTTCTTGTGTTTCAGCGCTATCTTTTGCTTTGATAGACAACTGAATACCACGTGCTTTACGGTCAATGTTCAGAACCAAAGCTTCAACGCTGTCGCCGACTTTCAGATGTGTGCCTGCATCTTCAACGCGGTCGCGGGATATTTCAGATGCACGCAGGTAGCCTTCAACGTCGTCCGCCAGCTGGATCACTGCGCCTTTTGGCTCAACAGATTTCACTGTACCTACAACGATTGCGCCTTTGTCGTTCATTGCGCAGTAGTTGTTGAATGGGTCACCTTCGAGTTGTTTAACACCCAGGGAAACGCGCTCACGTTCAACGTCGATTGCCAGAACGATGGCTTCCAGTTCGTCACCTTTCTTGAAGCGACGTACGGCTTCTTCGCCTGTTTCGTTCCAGGACAGATCAGACAAATGTACCAGACCGTCGATGTTGCCAGACAAACCGATAAATACGCCGAAGTCAGTGATGGACTTGATCGCGCCGCGAACTTTGTCACCTTTCTTGTGGTTGATCGCGAAATCATCCCAAGGATTAGCTTTGCACTGTTTCATGCCCAGGCTGATACGACGACGTTCTTCGTCGATTTCCAGAACCATGACTTCAACTTCGTCGCCCAATTGAACAACTTTGTTTGGAGCAACGTTTTTGTTAGTCCAGTCCATTTCGGAAACGTGAACCAGACCTTCGATACCTTGTTCGACTTCAACGAACGCACCGTAGTCGGTCAGGTTAGTTACTTTACCGAACAGACGTGTGTTCGCTGGGTAACGACGGGACAAGCCTGTCCATGGGTCGTCGCCCAATTGTTTTACGCCCAGAGACACACGGTTTTTCTCTTGGTCGAATTTCAATACTTTTGCAGTGATTTCCTGACCAACTGTCAACACCTCGGAAGGGTGACGTACACGACGCCATGCCAGATCGGTGATGTGCAACAAACCATCGATACCGCCCAGATCAACGAACGCGCCGTAGTCAGTGATGTTTTTAACAACACCAGTAACCACTGTGCCTTCTTTCAAGGTTTCCATCAGTTTTTGACGCTCTTCGCCCATGGACGCTTCGACAACAGCGCGGCGGGACAGCACAACGTTGTTACGTTTGCGGTCGAGCTTGATCACTTTGAATTCCATGGTTTTGCCTTCGTAAGGAGTTGTATCCTTCACTGGGCGTGTATCAACCAAAGAACCTGGCAGGAAAGCGCGGATGCCGTTCGTCAGAACAGTCAGACCACCTTTAACTTTGCCATTAACTGTACCAGTAACGATCTCGCCAGACTCCAGCGCTTTTTCGAGCGCGAGCCAGGATGCCAGACGTTTTGCTTTGTCGCGGGACAAAATAGTGTCGCCGAAACCGTTTTCCAGCGAATCAATCGCTACGGAAACGAAATCGCCGATATTAACTTCCAGGTCACCCTGGTCGTTTTTGAATTCTTCAACAGGGATGAAGGCTTCCGACTTCAAGCCAGCATTCACGATCACGAAGTTGTGGTCGATACGAACGACTTCAGCAGAAATCACTTCACCGGAACGCATATCCTGACGTGACAGGGACTCTTCGAACAAAGCTGCGAAGCTGTCGGCACCGGTTGCGAAATCTTGAGACATGAAAACAGTAGACATAGTATTTACGAGTTAGCCGGAACAGAACAAAGGCGCTGTTTACCGGGTTAGGTTGAACAACCCTCTGACAAACTTGCTTTACCAAAGGGACTTACCGCACGGCAAACCATTCAGGGTTTGGGTGCTTCCGCATACCACGCCAATACTTGAGCAACGGCCTGTTCGGCGTTGATTGCGGAAGTATCGAGAATGAAAGCGCCTGGTGCGGGTTTGAGTGGCGCTGTTGCGCGGGAACTATCCCTCGCATCGCGTTCTGTCAAATCTTTTACCAAGTCTTCCATATTAGCAGCAATTCCCTTTTCAATCAATTGCTTATATCGGCGACTTGCACGCGCTTGCGCGCTTGCAGTCAAAAATACTTTTAGCGTGGCATCCGGAAAAATAACGGTGCCCATATCGCGTCCATCAGCAACCAGTCCCGGCGCGTAACGAAATGCCACCTGCAAATCCACCAATGCCTGTCTCACTGCGGGCAATACCGCAATTTGCGAAGCGGCAACACCGACTGCCTCGGCCCTGACCGCATCCGTGACATCAACCTCATCGAGAAAGACATGCCCGTGCACGAAACGACATGGCAAAACTCTCGCCAACGCCGCAATTGCGGACTCATCGTCCAGAGAAACACCCTTTTGCTTTGCCAATAAGGCAGTCAGCCGATATAAAGCACCGGAATCCAGATAGTGAAAGCCGAGGTGCTTAGCGACCCGATGAGCGACCGTCCCCTTACCTGAAGCAGTGGGGCCGTCGATTGTAATTACAGGACATACAAAATCTGCCATGTGGGGAGTATCCATTAAAAACCACCTTCAAACGCTCACGAACATTGCGAGCAAAATATATACTCTACCCGAGTATAATTAAAACAACTGTTCGTGATTGATTTTCGCAAATACATCAAAATAATCGGGAAAGGTTTTTGCCACACATTTAGGATCATTGATGCGCACTGCGGCACCGCGCCGCGCCCGACCATCGAGACTTGCAAGGGAAAAACACATTGCCATCCGGTGATCATCATAGGTATTAATTGTTGCAGGAAGAATACGCTCTGGTGGCGTCACTGCCATGTAATCACTCCCCTCCTCCACCGTAGCGCCGAGTTTGCGCAACTCTGTCGCCATCGCCGATAAGCGATCTGTTTCCTTGACGCGCCAACTGGCGATATTGCGCAGAGTGGTAGTGCCATTCGCATACAGTGCCGCCACGGCAATCGTCATCGCAGCATCAGGGATGTGATTAAAATCCATATCAATGGCCTTCAAAACGCCGTTGGAACTGGCCTCGATCCAATTATCACCGCGCAGTATTGTTGCCCCCATTTTTTCAAGCG
>JAGWUK010000502.1 GCA_028868455.1 Burkholderiales bacterium
ATTTATTGCATCTCAATGCAGCAATGGCTATATGGAATATTCTCGAGATCATTTATACCAATACGGATGGTTAAAGGGATTTTCGCCTAATAAAAATTTCGACATGCTGGCGTATGTTTCCGGCGCTCCTATGCATATTGTAAAACGTCAAGATAATTTGTATGATCGTCCGTTCATTCGGGGAATGGTTGAAAACAATTTTCTTTCCGCAAAAGTTCGTGAATTTGCTAAAATCTATACAGAAATAGTTGATTCAGGAATTTTTGATAGGCAATACTATATAAATGCATATCATCACGTCACGTGCGATCCGGTAGAGCACTACATTAGAACTGGCTGGAGGTCTGGTTTTAACCCCGGCCCGGATTTTTCAACCGATGCTTATTTGGCTCGTTATCCAGACGTCAAGGCGGCGCAATACAATCCCCTTCTGCATTATATCCGATTTGGCAAGGCTGAAGCTCGCATTGCAACTGGCGTAAAGTCCTCGCTGAACAATAACATCAGCCAGGTGTTGGATGAACCACATTGCCCACCGATAGAAAACAAGCGCCGCATTCTGTGCGATGAAATTCATCGACGTCTTTTGCCATCCAGCAGGGTTGCAATTGTCACAGGTCCCCAGATTTCGATTTTGGTGCCGGTCTACAATGTGCCGGTAGTCTGGCTTCGACAGATGATTGATTCAGTGCGTTACCAGACGTACGGTAACTGGCAATTATGCATTGTCGATGATTGCTCCACTTCTGGGGAGTTGCGCGAGATATTGGCTGACATTCCACATTGGGATAGTCGCATCCAAGTCGCGATAAGGGGCGTGAACGGAGGGATATCGGCTGCAACTAATGACTGTCTTGCGATGGCTACCGGAGAGTACGTAGCATTGCTGGACAACGATGACATGCTGACCCACGACGCGCTGGAAGAAATGGCTAAGGCAATTGTTGAAAACAATGCGCCTGAATGGCTATACAGTGACGAATTCAAAATAGATGAGGGGAATGTTGTATCTGACCTATTCGCAAAGCCGGATTGGTCGCCATCTATGCTTTTGAATTACATGTATACCGGCCATTTAACGGTTTACAAGAAGGAGATTGTTTCTTCCGTAGGTGGGTTCCGTTCGGAATTTGATTTTTCGCAGGACTATGATTTGGCCCTGCGGATATCAGAGAGGGACGTACGAATCTTCCACGTAGAGAAATATTTGTATGCATGGCGCATGATTGCCACATCGGCAGCGTCCGGAGGAAAACCGACTGCTCGGATCAGCAATATCGCGGCGCTTCAAGATGCCGCAGATCGGCGTGGCTGGATGGCTAAGGCCATTCCCCTTCCGACTGCCAACCGCGTAGTAAGACCTCTTTCTGATGACATAAAAGTTTCAATCATTATTCCTTCGGATAGCGAAATTAATATTTCGGCATCACTGGACTCCATTTTCCAAGAGACCAAATATGAATCTTATGAAATAATTATTGTAACTAACTCGAAAATCTGTGAAAATTTAGGTGAAATATACGATAAAGAAAAGGTTATTTGGAAAAGGTATGATAAAAAATTCAATTTCTCAGATAAGTGCAATGAAGGCGCGCGCGAAAGTAGCGGAGAACATGTAATATTTTTCAATGATGATGTACGAGTTCTGTCTTCAGACTGGATTCAATCACTTCTTGAATATCTGACTTTACCTGGCGTTGGAGCGGTGGGGCCGAAGTTACTTTATGAGAACGGTTTGATTCAACATGGCGGTATGTGCACTGGCACTCGCCGTTTGGTAGGAACGGCTTTTCATTGCTATCCTGACGATTCTCCGGTTCATTTTAATTTCGCCCAGTGTGTGAGGGATGTTTCCATCCTTTGTGGCGCGCTGATAGCCATGCCAATTGGACTGTTTCGGGACATCGGTGGATTTGATGCGATTAACGCACCTATCGGCCATTCTGATGTGGATCTGTGCTTCAGGGTTCGCGAAGCAGGCTATCGCTGCGTTTACACGCCATATGCCAAGCTTGTGCATATCGGACACGTATCGATCGGTGAGGAAGAGAGCCTTGAAAAGGCCTTCAAGCGCGACAAATCAGATGTGTTCCTGCTTAGGCGTTGGGGGAAATACGTCGCGCATGACCCCTACTTTCCTGCTGCCCTTCGCAATTTGACCTACATAGATTCGCCGGAAAATTTCCAAGTGTTTCCCGGTTCTGGGGCCGGAAGCCACGGGGATGTACTGATAATTTCACATGACTTGACGTCAAGCGGAGCTCCTAAAATAGTGTATGATCTGGCTTTGATCATGCAGAACAAGGGTTATTTTGTAACTGTGGCATCTCCGGTTGATGGACCATACAGAGAAAAGTTAGCTGCACATGGTGTGACGGTTGTCATTGATGAATTAATACTCACTGGTCATGAGAGCTCCATGGTTTTAGCCAGGAGTTTTGATTTAGTAATTGCTAACACCATTCTGTGCTGGCCTACTGTTGCTGTTTTATCAAAAAATACTCCGACCTATATATATTGCCATGAAACTGGTTTGGTGCATCATTTTTCTAACCTATATCCTGGATTTATTGACGCACTGCGCGGTGCCACCCAGATTTGGAGCGGCAGCCAGTTCGCTGCGGAGGCATTGATGTCTCATGGATTAGAATCCAAGATCGTAGAGTATGGCGTGGCTGACATCACTGCTGTTGATGATGCTGGCCCAATACGCATTGCAGTGTTTGGGTCTATCGAGGAGCGCAAGGGCCAGGATTTAGCGATTTTGGGTTTGGCAGAAGTTCCATCAGATGTGCGTTCGAACGCTCGCCTTGATCTGTATGGTCGGACTCTGGCTTTTGATTTCTACAAGCAAATCGAAGCGATGTCAGCTGAAATCAAGGAAGTGCGATTTGGTGGTGAGCTAACCTATGATGAGTATCTGAGGCGAATTTCTGAAACGGATATTGTGCTGGTTTGTTCGCGTGACGACACGCTGCCACTTGTCTCGCTGGATGCTCTTGCAATGGGCAAAGCGTTGGTTTGTAGCGCCGCTACTGGCACCTCTCGCTATCTTAAAAATGGTGAATCCGCAATGATTCTGGAAATTAATGACCCAGGCGAGATCGGTACTGTTTTGGCACGTTTAATATGCGATGAAAAACTCCGCATTGATATTGGCAAGGGGGCAAG
>JAGWUK010000503.1 GCA_028868455.1 Burkholderiales bacterium
AAAACTGGCATTGAACTCGGGAATCTCAGCATTGGACGCAATGGCAATCCAATACAGGGGGCTGGGCAAGCCAATGGCACTTTTTAGAACATCATTTTCTCTGTGATAGGTGGCCAGTCCAGATGCGGAATCTTCTGCAAAAATAGCAGAGCCATAGATCAGTCTTTGTCCGTAATAGCGGCTATGGCGAAAATATTTGCTCAGTAATTGTTTGAATTCGTCAGCATAAAGTTCTTTGACGTGGAAGACATTGTGGGCGCCAGGAACGTCGGAATAGTGAAGCTTATCGGGGCTGGAAATCAGTAGAAAGCCGCCTGGTTTCAGTACACGCAAAATTTCGCGCATCATCTCGTCATGCTGGTCGTGATGTTCTATCGTTTCGAAACTCACGACGATATCTACGCTGGCATCATCGAGAGGGATCGCGGCGCAACTTCCGTGACGGTATTCCAGATTATTCTTTTTGTAGCGCTGGCTCGCATGCAGAACAGCATCTGCCGATATATCGACCCCCACCACATGCTGTGCAAAATCGGCCAGCAGTGCTGAACCATATCCTTCGCCGCTGGCGATATCCAGAACTTGTTTGCCGCTGACGAGCTGGCTAGCCTGGGCGTAGCGATGTATGTGTTCCAGTTCAATGTTGCCATGCACTTCCGGAACATAGCGTTCGCCAGTAAATTCTAAATTATGCTGCGTTGACATTTTTCCTTGCCTCCATTGTGATTGCCAGCATGGGAATGCCTATCAGCCCGGTCGCGACCGAACTGGCTTCAGATTTGAAAATGAGGGCGTCATGTACCCAGTGATGCTGCACATGCTGCTGTTGTGTGCCGTCGGCAATGGCGACACCGACGCTGTAATCGCCTGCAGGAAGTATGGGCATCAGAAAACTGAACTCCGCTTCAAGCGCGTGTCCTGGCTCGCAAAATAACTGCTGATCGCAATAGCTGAGATAAGTGTTATCGCCAAACAATGCCTGACCACGCTGATCCTTGATCGTGAAACCTATGATGGGTGCACTCAGATGTTGATGTGCGATAGCCTGAATACGCAAACGCACCTGTTCTCCGCCAACGACCCAGGTCAGCGGTGCGCCTTGACTATCTTGAAATTGCACGCCTGTGATTTGCGCTCCGCCCTGCCCAAACGAATTGGAATCTGGATCAAATGCGAAAATTTGCAGGTCGTTGCGCAGATTGCTGGCGTTGATGAATTCGATGCGTTGATCCTTGGTCGCAATGTGTCCGGCGATGGAACGAGACTTCAATTTTGTCGTACTGCTTTTTCCTTGCTGCGCTTCATAAAAAGCCTGCAAATAGAGCTCACATACTTCTTTAGGCTGGCCTTGTTCTTGCAGCGAACCTTTTTCCAGCCAGATGACGCGATTACATAAATTTTTGACCGAGCCCGTGTCATGACTGACAAAAAGCACCGTTCCCGTTTTCATGAATCCACGCAAAAAACGCATGCACTTCTGCGTAAAAAATGCGTCGCCCACCGCCAGCGCTTCGTCAATGACCAGAATGTCCGCATCAACGTGTGCAATGACTGCAAAAGCCAGTCTGACCATCATCCCGCTGGAATACGTTCGAACCGGTTGATCAATAAATTCACCGATGTCAGCAAAAGCTTCAATGTCGGCAAATCTTGCGGCAATTTGTTCGTTGCTCAAACCCAGTACGGCGGCGTTCATGTGAACATTTTCACGGCCGGTAAATTCGGGGTTGAAGCCAGAACCGAGTTCCAGCAAGGCAGCGATTCTGCCATGTGTTCTGATTTCACCAGCACTGGGCGTGAGTGTTCCGCAGATGATTTGCAATAAGGTTGATTTACCGGAGCCGTTGCGTCCGATAATACCGACCGTTTCCCCTTTTCTGATGTCAAAGCTAATGTCTTTCAGTGACCAGTACTCACGATAGTAATTGACGGCAGTTTTACCCGCTATACGGCGCAATCGGGGAAAAATGAATTGCTTCAGACGGTCACGCGGCGAGCCGTACATTTGGTAGAACTTGCTCAGTCCGCGGACGCTGATGGCGATTGGTTCAGAGGACATCGGCGAATCCTTTTCTGGTTTTCTGAAACCAGGCGTAGCCTAGCCAGGCGATGAACATCGCCACCACGGTATAAATTGTCAGCCCCATCCATTGTGGAGATTTGCCCCAGACCAGCACGTCGCGCGCTTGTTCAATGATGAAGGTCAGGGGATTGTCCAGCAACCAGGGGCGAAAGGCAGGAGGTAACGCAGCGACTGGATAAAAAATGGGTGACAAGAACATCAACACCATCGTGAAGATGCCGATAGTCTGACCTACATCGCGCAAAAATACGCCGAGAGATGCCAGCAGCCACGCAAAGCCAAGCGACAGAATAATTAGCGGTAAAAAAATAAAAGGAAGAAAAATCGCTGTCCAGTGCAGGTAGGAGTTGAACAGCAGAAACGCCAGTAGCAAGACGGATAAACTAACCAGGCTATGAAACAGCGCTGCGCCCAGCGTCACTACAGGCAAAATTTCCAATGGGAAGATAACGCGCTTGACGTAATTACTGTTGCCGGAAACAACGCCATGTGCGCGATTGATCACATCGGCAAACAGGCCGTGGACGATCATGCCGGTGAAGAGTAAAACAGCAAAATCGGTTTTACTTTCTACGTTGCCACCGCCCCAGCGCGATTTAAATACGACGGAGAATACAAACGTGTATACCGCCAGCATCAGGGCGGGATGGAAGAACGACCAGGTTAAACCCATGACCGAGCCTTGATACCGACCGACAACTTCGCGCCGCGTCATTTGCGTGATCAATTGACGGTTTGTCCAGAGGCTACGCAATAATGCAGCCACATTGACAGGATGCGATGCGTGCGGATTCATGGCTTGCCCTTGACGATGCCAGCTTGCGTGCATCTTGCTGTGCATAAAGGACGGAATGTAAAAAAGAAGAGCATGAATTGATGAGGGGAATGGGTTGGCATGCGATTGACGTGTGCAATTGTGGGAATCTTAATTCCGGATTTCCGCCGATTCGTGGACGAACTGTCGTCGAACTGTCATAAATTTGTATGTGACGGATCGCTCGTTTTTTTAGGACTAACGCAAAAGCACCCCGGCGGCGTCATTGCTCTTAGTCGTACATGTGTACTGCCTTCGTCGCTAT
>JAGWUK010000504.1 GCA_028868455.1 Burkholderiales bacterium
TCTGAGTCACGGCCGTTGCGCGTGGTGCCGCCGCCTTTTTTGTGTGCCATTTTATTAGCTCCTTACATTACAGGTAGATGTATTGCTGATCTACGGATTAGCCGTTGATAGAAACGATTTGCAGTTCAGTGTAGTTTTGGCGATGGCCTTGACGCTTTTGGTAGTGCTTACGACGACGCATTTTGAAAATGCGAACTTTGTCGTGACGACCTTGGCTGATAACCTTAGCGAGCACCGTAGCACCTGCGACCAAAGGAGCACCAAACTTAATGGATTCTCCAGCGCCCAAAGCGAGCACTTGATCAATGGTGATTTCGGAGCCAATGTCTGCAGGTATCTGTTCTACTTTAAGTTTTTCACCAGCGACAACTTTATATTGTTTGCCACCGGTTTTTATGACCGCGTACATGTGAAACCTCATCAAATAAATAATCGAATTTTCTCCCGCCTTAATCAAACCACTCAGGAAATCGGGAAAACCTCAAATTATACATAGCAAGTCAAAAAGCGTCAAAAGCTATTTGCATATTTTTTCAGCGCCGGTCAACTATTCAACGTTGATCTGATTTCTCTTGCATACAACAAAGACACTAGATCGTCAATTTTTGCCGTGTGCGGCTGGCGCAAATGAAAGCGCGGCATCGTATAATCTCGGCATCATGAATTATTCCGCAGGTTTCCCTTGTCTGCTACAACACAAAACAATCCTATTACTGATGTCATTGCTCCAGACATGGAGGCAGTCAATCAGGTCATACGAATTAAATTACATTCCGATGTTGCCTTAGTCAATCAAATTGCCGAGTACATCATTAGTGCTGGCGGTAAGCGTATTCGCCCTGTACTCGTATTATTGATGGCCAATGCATATCAATATCAAGGCACACATCACCACGAGCTGGCTGCAATTGTTGAATTTATTCATACGGCAACTCTCTTACACGATGATGTTGTTGATGAATCATCCTTAAGACGCGGACGTCAAACAGCAAATGCATTATTTGGCAATGCAGCATCCGTGCTGGTTGGAGATTTTCTCTATTCACGTGCTTTTCAGATGATGGTTTCCATCAATAGCATGCGTATCATGGAAATTCTCGCAGATGCAACCAACGTCATCGCCGAGGGTGAAGTGCTGCAATTGCTGAATATGCATGATCCTGACGTAACTGAAGAACGCTATTTGCAAGTAATACGTTCTAAAACGGCCAAACTCTTTGAGGCTGCCGCCCAAATTGGCGCACTGATTGCTGGTGCAAACGAATCGCAGATTGAAGCAGCGGCAGAATATGGACGTTCGCTCGGAACAGCATTTCAACTCATTGATGATGTATTGGATTATTCGGGAAATGCCGACGACATCGGAAAAAATGTCGGAGATGATTTACGTGAAGGAAAACCAACCTTGCCGTTGATTTTCTTGATGAAAAACGGCGACGATAAACAAAAAGAGCTTATTCGTGCCTGTATTGAACAGGGCGACGAATCAAAATTTGACGAAGTCTTAAAAGCGATCACCAGCTCTGGCGCGCTGGAATATACCCGCAATGAGGCAAATATTGCAGCAGAACGTGCTTCTGCATCCGTGGCCCATTTGGCAGAAAGTCACTATAAACAAGCACTGATTGCACTTAGCAGTTTTGCCGTTAATAGAAACCATTAGTGCCGACACGTTGAATACAACTCCCAGTCATTACATGTGCAAAATTTTCCGAAAGACTGACAGGTGAGCGATATACCTCTTTGGGCGCAGATGCTAAGCCTTTTCGGCCTGATTTTGCTTTCAGCCTTTTTTTCAATGGCTGAGACGGCGCTTATCGCAGTAAACCGCCATCGTTTAAGACACCTGGCAAAGCGCGGCAACAAGCTCGCTGCAACAACGTTGCGACTGCTAGAGCAGGTAAATAAGCTCTTATCGTTGATTCTCATTGCAACAACGCTAATTAATGCAATGATTACGGCTTTGGTCACGTCGCTGGCAATTCAGGCTTTTGGTCACGAAGATAAAGTCATCAGCATTGCCACAGCAATTGTGGCATTTTTACTCATTGTTTTCGCTGAAATTGCACCTAAAGTTATTGGTGCAACATTCCCAGAAAGAATATCACTTCCTGCCAGCATCTTTCTTCGCCCATTGATCAGTGTGGCACGCCCGATTATTTGGTTTGTTAATTTATTCGTCAATGCACTTCTGAAGATATTGCGCATAGATACAAATAAACAGGTTCACGAGCATCGCCTCTCACCAGATGAATTGCGATCAATGGTACTGGAAGGTGGCAATTTTATTCCTCAAAAACATAAGAGTATTTTGCTTAACCTGTTCGATCTGGAAAATATTTCCGTCAACGATATTATGACGCCGCGCGCGCAAATTGAGGCTTTAAATCTGGCGATGCCAATTGCGGAAATTCGATCGCAATTATCAACTTGCTACCACAACAAACTCCCGGTCTACGAAGGGGAAATCAATCAGATAATAGGAATATTACATATACGGAAGGCCACAACACTATTAGGCAGGTCTGAAGAATTGTCGATTGAACATATTAGAAAAATACTCACCCCAGCATATTTTATTCCCGAAGATACGGGAATATTTTTTCAACTAACGTATTTCCAAGAAAATAAAGAAAAATTAGGTATTATCGTTGATGAGTATGGTGAAGTTCAGGGCTTAGTGACGTTGGAAGATATTATTGAAGAAATGATAGGGGAATTCACGACGTCCGTGCCTGGAGATGCGCGCGCGGACACTTTTTCCTGGGACAAAAATGGCGAATGTCTTCTTGAAGGCACGACAAACCTGCGTGACATTAACAAACGCTTAGGATTGCAACTTCCGCTGAATGGACCCAAAACATTGAACGGATTATTACTCGAGTTTTTGCAGGAAATTCCTGAGGCAAACGTTAGCGTCAAAATAAATCAGTGCATTATCGAAATTATTCAAACGCAACATCAATCAATAAAAGTTGTAAAACTACGCAGAAGCAAAGAAAGTCTGCATTGAAACTTGGCTTTGAAGTTGCGTTCCGCGCTACTCTCTTAGGCGATTTGGAGTCAATGCCTTTACAAAAATTGCCCTTAGTTGCATTATCCTGAAGCAAATGATTGTTTTGGCAAACTTTATTCTAATTACTCTATGTCCG
>JAGWUK010000505.1 GCA_028868455.1 Burkholderiales bacterium
AAAATCATAGGCGGCGCGGACTTCTTCCACCGAAGAATATGGCAGCGGTACGGCGTTTTTTTTCGCCAGTGAAAACATCAGTTCAGGTTCCAGCGAGCCTTCGATATGCAGATGCAATTCGGCTTTGGGCAGGCCTTGGATAAAGTCGTGCAATGATGTACTCATAGTTTGCTCGTAGTTTTTTAGGTGACTGATGATTGGCTTACGGGAGATTTTTGTTGGCGGTTTCTTATCGACCACAGTTGCAATAATTGTGCCGCAACGGCAACGGCAATGACGCCCGGTTCTTTGCCGCCGATTTCCGGAATCCCTATCGGGCAGACCATATTCTGCAAAGCTGTTGAGGCGATGCCCCGGTCTTGCAGGCGGCGCTCGAATTTGATGCGTTTGGTATGTGAGCCAATCAGTCCGAACCAGGCGGCATCCTGTTTTTTCAGTATCTGTTCGCTGAGTCGTAAATCGAGTCCATGATGATGCGTCATGACCAGAAAATAACTGCCAGGCTCGGCTTCGGCAACGATGGCTTCCGGTATGTCGGTGGCTTCGGCTTGTATGCCGTCATGCAAGGATGCCGGAAACAGATGATCGCGTTCATCAACCCAGGTAATGCGACACGGAACCTGTTGCAATACCTGAACCAGCGCGCTGCCGACGTGACCAGCGCCGAACAAATACAGATGCGGCAATTGCTGGCGAGCGTGACGAAATTCTTTGATCCGCTCAGCGTAGTCCTGTTCGCTCCAGTGATCGACACGCTCCAGTTGCAGACTGACCGCACCTCCACAGCATTGTCCCAATCCCGGTCCGAGTGCGATGTCGACTTTGCGTATGGCTTGCTCGTCTGGCTGCGTTTCCGCAAGCCAGATGCGCGCCATTGCGATGGCCTTCCATTCCAGATGACCGCCGCCTATCGTGTCGTACTGTGCCTCCGGCGTGACCAGCATACGCGTACCCGCCGCACGCGGCGTCGATCCGCTGGCAGCCATGACGGTAATCAACACTGCAGTCCGTTGCGGTGTCAGTTGCCCCAAAGCGTCAAGCCAGTTGGCTGGAGTGGAAGTGTTCATAAAAAAACTGGTGATATCTGCAATCTATGCAAGATATCACCATGTCTGTTGATGCTTATATGAGAGAAATGATGTCCTGTATCGTCGGCCGGATATCAATGCACTGCCAGGATGTCAGTGCAGTAAAACACTTTGTCCCATGTAAGAGTCGAATTGGCCGAGAAAATCGTCAATTTCTTCTATGCTTGGTTCGGTAGCAATCAGTTCACTGACATCTTTGCGGAAATTAATTGCCAGCGGTCCGCCGATAAACCATTCGCGGCGTACTGCCTTGTCGGTGATTTCATAGCCGCCAAAACGCAGGGCTTCATGGTCAGCATCCGCGCCATACTCGACGACGCTATATTGATCGCTGTTATAAATGATATTCATTTTAGGCATCCTTTCTGGTTGGTGGAGAACTTCCCCGTATGAACCGGACATGGTGCTGATGACAGCGGATTTCAAGTTGCTGACTCTGCTGTTATTTAACATTACGGCAGAGCAAGCTGCGAACTTTATAGGACTAAAGAAAAACAGCTACAGCCTTACGACGCCTTGTTGTACTTTTATACTTTTGTACTGTGCCTGGTGCCGTGTCTTGCTGGAACAATTTTGCGCAAGTCCTGCTTCAGTCTACAAGTAAATGGGCGATACTGCCAGAAGCAACTGATCGTAAGGAGTTTGCTGCAAAGTGAGCAAGATATTGTCCAAATGCGCGCTGCTGGCAACGCTCAGATATATGCAGGCGGGATGTTGGCGCAACAGGCGGTTGAGGGTGACGCGCAAAGCCAGATTGCCGATGCAACAAAAACAACCGGGTGCAATCCGGTGTAATAGCAAGTCAGGGGAGTTTTGCAGGCGAGGCTCGCCGTCAGGCAAGCCTTCCAGGATAACGGCAATGTTTCCTTTGGCCGGACGATGTTTGATGGATTCCGCAATGGCGGCTTCCCGGTCGCCGTAAGTGCTGCCGCTGACAAGTATCAGCGGCACCGCTGCCTTCATTGCGACTTATTCGCCGCGTTTGGCGTACTTCATGGATTCGACACCCAGCTGCTTGAGTTTGCGATACAGGTGCGTCCGTTCCAGTCCGGTCTTTTCGGCAACGCGGGTCATGCTGCCACCTTCGCGATGCAGATGGTATTCAAAATAAATACGCTCAAATGCATCGCGTGCTTCGCGCAATGGCAGGTCGAAAGACAGGCTGGCGAATTGATTGGCCGGTGCGGCGGCAACTGGTTGCGCTGCGGTGAACTGACGTGTTTCGTAGCTTGGTGCGCCTGCACCGGAAAGCGACGGCGCTGCGGTCGCTGTACCGAGGTTGTCGCCGGTGATGACGCGCAAAGCCGGAATAGCCGGGCGCGGCGTTTCTGCGCTGCGCGTCAGGCCTTGCTGTACTGCTTTCAGTAACTTTTGCAAGGCAATCGGTTTTTCCAGAAAATTCAAGGCGCCGATGCGTGTGGCTTCAACAGCGGTGTCTATCGTTGCATGACCAGACATCATGATGACTGGCATGGTGAGCAAACCGTCGCGCTGCCATTCCTTGAGCAAGGTGACGCCATCGGTATCCGGCATCCAGATATCGAGCAACACCAGATCTGGTCTTGCTTCGTGCCGGGCCTGCCGGGCCTGTTGCGCGTTCTCTGCGAGTTGCACGACATGTCCCTCATCGCCCAGAATTTCCGAGAGTAATTCCCGGATGCCCATTTCATCATCAACGACTAATATGTTTGCCATAAATCTACCCTATTACTACCCCTGTGTTTTGCTTCTCTGGTTTGCGTTCCTCTGCGGGAAACATCTGGTGAAAAGCAGGATTTTTACGCTGCATTCAAATCCGGTGCTAACTTTAACAGCAAAATCGCTACTTTTGCACCGTTTGTATCGCTGCGATTCTGAATATCGATTCTGCCGCCATGTTCATCAATGATTTTTTTGACCATCGCCAGTCCAAGTCCGGTGCCGCGCGGCTTGGACGTTGCATACGGCTCGAAAGCGCGCGCCAGTATCTTGCTCGAAAATCCCGGTCCATTGTCGATGATGGATAGTCTGACAGCGGAACGGGCATCGTGATCGGCGCCGGTATAGCGTACGACTTCGGTGAT
>JAGWUK010000016.1 GCA_028868455.1 Burkholderiales bacterium
GCCCAAAGCGTGCCGCTGACCGCCAGTCAATACGCGGCCACCATGCGCTACCGCATCGGCTATATGCGCCTCCACTTTTTGCACAGCTTTTTCGTCAATCAATGGCCCCTGATTTGTCTCTGCCTGCATGCCATTCCCGGGATGCAATTTTTCGACCGCCGCGACTAACTTCGCAGCAAACGCATCGTAGACAGCGTCTTGCACATAGAGGCGATTGGCGCATACGCAGGTCTGCCCGGTATTGCGGAATTTCGACACCATTGCCCCTTCCACCGCTGCGTCAAGATCAGCATCGTCAAATACGATGAATGGTGCATTGCCGCCCAGTTCCAGAGACAACTTCTTGATCGTATCAGCACATTGCTGCATCAAAAGCCGACCAACTGCCGTTGAACCCGTAAAGCTCAGTTTTCGCACGACCGGATTGCTGCACATTTCTGCGCCGATTTCTTTTGGTGATCCGGTCAGCACACTGAATACACCGGCCGGTACTCCTGCACGGTGTGCCAGTTCAGCCAAAGCCAGTGCAGAGAATGGTGTCGCCTCCGCAGGTTTGACCACCATAGGGCAACCTGCCGCCAAAGCAGGGCCGACTTTGCGCGTAATCATTGCAGCCGGAAAATTCCAAGGCGTAATCGCAGCGCAAACACCGATTGGCTCCTTTTGTACAATCAAGCGACGATCACTCCACGGCGACTGCAAGGTATCGCCGTTCACACGCTTGGCCTCTTCAGCAAACCATTCGATGAACGATGCAGCATAGCCGATTTCACCTTTAGCTTCTGCCAACGGTTTTCCTTGTTCGGCCGTCATGATGAGCGCGAGATCATCCAGATTCGCCAACATCAGATCGTTCCAGCGGCGCAAGATGGCACTGCGCTCTTTGCCGGTTTTTTTCCGCCATGCTGGCCATGCGTTCTTGGCAGCGGCAATGGCACGCTGGGTTTCCGCAGTACCCATGCGGGGAACATGTCCCAGCGTTTCGCCAGTTGCCGGATTACTGACCGCGAAAGTACCGCCATCGTCAGCGTCGCACCATTCACCATTCAGGTAGGCTTGCTGGCGCAGCAAAGTAGGATCTTTAAGTTGTAACATGAAGTGCTCCTGTTTAGAATTTTGCCGCAGCCTTATTGCGACCACGCAGCCACTCAAGTGCGAGCAGCAGGCAAGTTGAGAATACGATCAGTATCGTTGCCAGTGCAGCGATGGTGGGACTGATGTTTTCACGGATACCGGTAAACATCTGACGCGGCAATGTCGTCTGCTCCGGTCCGGCAACGAACAAAGTGATCACCACTTCGTCGAACGACGTCGCAAAAGCGAACAAGGCGCCGGAAATCAAACCCGGTGCAATCACAGGCAAGGTGATGCGAAAGAAGGTCCTGATAGGACCCGCACCAAGGCTAAGGCTGGCACGCACCAAATTGTGATTAAAGCCCTGCAAGGTCGCCGACACCGTTGTGACAACAAAAGGCGCACCCAATGCAGCATGGGCAAAGATCAGGCCGGTATAACTGTCGGACAAACCAATTTGCGCAAAGAACAAATACACGCCGACACCAACCACAACCACCGGCACGACCATTGGCGAAATCAGAATCGCCATCAACAATGCCTTGCCAGTGAATGCGGCTTTATTTAGCCCCATCGCGGCCAGCGTCCCCAGCACAGTTGCAATAACGGTCGCCAATGGCGCGACAATGAAACTGTTTTTCGCCGCCCGCATCCACTCGTCGGAATGCAATAGATTGTCGTACCAGCGCAGAGAAAAGCCAGGAATCGGATAGGCCAGAAACGTGCTGTCCGAAAATGACAAGGGAATGATGACCAGAATCGGCAACACGAGAAAGAGCAAAGTCAGTACATTTGCCGATCGCAGGAAAATAAACCATATGCGCTCAATCAGCGACGCATGCGGAGGAAAAACAGGTAATGACGATTTCATTTGATCAATTCCTTACGATGCGACTTCGGTTTTTGTGAAGCGCAGATACACGCTATACAGTACCAGCGTTGCAGCAAACAGCAGACTACCCAAGGCGCAGGCCATGCCCCAGTTGATGGTCACGTTGGTGAAATAGGCGATGTAATAGCTGACCATCTGCTCATTCGGGCCGCCGAGTAATGCAGGCGTGATGTAGTAACCCAGCGCCAGGATAAATACGAGTAGACCGCCCGCTGCCACACCAGGCAAAGTTTGCGGCACATACACGCGCCAGAAAGCCGCGAATGGATGACTGCCGAGAGAAATTGCAGCACGCATATACGTGGGTGGGATCGCCTTCATCACGCTGTACAAAGGCAAAATCATGAATGGCAATAGAATATGCGTCATCGACACATACACACCAAACCGGTTGAAGAGCAACTCCAGTGGTGCCGTGGTCAAGCCTGTGGCCATCAGACCTTTATTGACCAAGCCTTCCGACTGAAGCAGAACAATCCACGCTGCAACCCTGACCAGTATCGATGTCCAGAACGGAATCAACACCAAAATCATGAACAAGTTCGCGCGCCGCTCCGACATCAGCGAAAGCCAGTAAGCAAGCGGATAAGCGGCGGCCAGACACAACAAGGTCACCACCAGACTGATCACAAACGTGCGTGAAAAAATCTTGACGTAAACTGCCTGTTCTTCATCGACGCGTTCCAGTTTGCCGAAACGGTCTTGCTTCAAATCCAGCGAAGCGAGCAAGTAATACGGCGAATACTTCGCGCTGTTTTTCGCGATGATTTGCCAGTATTCCGGTTGCCCCCATTGCTCATCCAGAGCAATCAGTGCCGGTTTCACCTGTTTAGCCGCAAGAGGTTTGCCGTCGTCACTCAACAAAGGCATGGCACGCACCGTTTTCATGATGATAGAACGCGCACCGGGAATCTCGGAGTTGATGCGACGCGCCAGAGTGCCACCTGTACTGTTTTCTTTAGCCGCAGCCAAATCAACGGCCAATGCCTCAAAAGCTGCGTCGTCCGGTAAATTTTTTTTATCCCAATGACTCAGGGCCTGCACAGTCTTTGGCAGAGTTGAAGCCACTTCAGGATTGTCCACGGCGCGCATGAGCAATACGCCAATCGGAACAATAAATGTAATCAGCAAAAAAATGGCGAGAGGAGCGATTAAAGCAAGCGCTGTGATTTTCTTGCGCAACTGTGCTGCCCGCAAATCCCGCTTCAGTTGCGATCGGGATCGTCCGGCAGCAGTGTCAGAAACCGGCACTGTTGCGATAGTTGCTGTGGTCATGTCGGAATGCCTAACAATGTCAAACGATGCCGCCCGGAGCTGCGGGCGACATCCATTTTTATAGAGATGAAGTCAGAATTATTTTGCTGCCCACGCTGCAAAACGCTGTTCCAGGTCTTCTCCGTGATCGGTCCAGAATTTCAGATTTTGCTGGATCGCATCTTTGGCGTTAGTTGCAGACGTTGGTAAATCCGCCAGTGTTTTTGCATCCAGCAATTTCAATGCATTCACATTCACCGGACCGTATGCAATTTTTTGCGCGTAGTTTTTTTGCGCTTCTGGCGTCAAAGCAAAGGCGATATATTTTTCAGCGATTTCTTTGTTGGGTGAACCTTTTGGAATGACCCAGTAATCCAGATCATAGATACTGCCTGCCCAGGTGACCTTGAGATTGCGGCCTTCGCGTTGCGCAGAGTCGATACGTCCATTGAATGCTGTCGTCATGACGACGTCGCCAGCGACCAGGAATTGCGGCGGTTGCGCACCGGCTTCCCACCATTGAATATGTGACTTCAGAGCATCCAGTTTTTTGAAAGCGCGATCAACACCCGCTTTGGTAGCCAGCACTTTGTATACGTCTTTAGTCGGTACGCCGTCTGCCATCAAGGCGAATTCGAGGTTATACCGTGCGCCCTTGCGCATGCCGCGTTTGCCCGGATATTTTTTCACGTCCCAAAAATCTGCCCAACCGCTTGGCGCTGTCTTGAGTTTATCGGCGTTGTATGCCAGCACAGTCGACCAGACAAAGGCGCCGACACCGCACTCATGGATGGCTTCTGGCATCAGGTCGGACTTCTTGCCCAGTTTGCTGAAATCCATTTTTTCCAGCATGCCTTCTTCGCAGGCGCGGCCAATTTCGCCGGACTCGACTTCAACGACATCCCAGCTTACTTTTTTTGCTTCCACCATGGCTTTAATTTTCGCCATTTCGCCGTTGTATTCGACCGAAACAATTTTGTTACCGGTCGCTTTCTGGAAAGGTTCTACATACGCGGATTTTTGCGCATTGCCATTGGCGCCACCAAAATTGACGACAGTGATTTCGGCAGCTTGTGCCAGTCCGGCAGACAGAAGCAGTGAAAGCAGTACTGGTTTTGAAACATGTTTCATATTGACTCCCTTGGTTTGGTTTTACAACGACATCGACAAATGAATAATTTTTATTTTGAATAAGCGAAATCAGACAAATACGCGCAAGCGCTCTGCATCGATTTCCAGGACGACCTCCGAACCTTCTGACAAGCTGGCCAGTGCAGGATCGTTCAAGGTCAATTTAACGAAACAGTCTTCTTGCTGAGGCAGCGCACAGCGAACGCGGACATGGTCGCCAAAATAGATCAGGTCAGAAACCTTTGCCCTGATGGCGTTAGCAATCGCATTGTCTTGCGTCGCAAGACGTATGCGTTCGGGACGCACACATGCAACCACGTTTTGATTGGTTTGCGCGGCATTGACATTGATACCGCTCAGCTTGCTACCGTCCGGAAGCGCAACCTCGCATTTGCCATCGCGGGCGGAGACGACGCGTGCATTGAATTTGTTGTTATCGCCAATAAAACCGGCAACAAACTGGTTCTCGGGAAACTCATACAGGTTATCGACGACAGCCAGTTGCTGAACGATACCCTGATCAAAAACCGCCACGCGATCTGACATGGTTAATGCCTCGCTCTGATCGTGTGTAACGTACACAAACGTCAAACCCAGACGATGATGCAAGGCCTTTAATTCGAGTTGCATGTGTTCACGCAATTGCTTGTCCAGTGCCCCCAGCGGCTCATCCATGAGTACCAGTTCCGGATCGAATACCAGCGCACGTGCCAATGCAATCCGCTGTTGCTGACCGCCAGATAATTGCGCTGGATAACGGTCGATGAATTTACCCATCTGCACCATGTCCAGCGCCTTTCTGACTTTGTCAGCGCGGCTGCTGGCATCCATGCCGCGCACCTGCAGCGGGTAGGCCACGTTTTGCCCGACAGTCATGTGCGGGAACAATGCGTAGTTCTGAAACACCATGCCGATATTGCGTTTATGTGGCGGCACTTTGTTCAGCAATTTTCCACCCAGGTAGATTTCTCCCCCGGTGGGAAATTCAAACCCGGCCAGCATCATCAGACAGGTTGTTTTTCCTGAACCCGACGGGCCAAGTAAAGTCAGAAATTCTCCTTTACGGATATTCAGATCCAGATGCTTGACGACCAGATTTTCGCCATCGTAGGTTTTTTGTACCCCACGAAACGCTACCAGTGTGTCTTGCCCGTCGCCCGTCGTTATTTCCTGTTTCAAGCTATGTCCCCTGTATTTACATTGACTACTTTTTTCTGATGCAGACCGATGCCACCGCTTAGCTCAGTGGCATCTGCCTGTTTGAACAATCAGGCGCTCTGCATTGCGTCGGCGAGTATGGCCAGTGCTTCGTCCATCAGTGCATCGCTGATCGTCAGCGGAAACAGGAAACGAATCACGTTGCCGTAAGTACCGCAGGTTAGCAGCAATAAACCTTTTTCCAAGGCAAGCGCCTGCACCCGCTTGGTAAAGTCTGCATCAGGCTGCGCGCGGATAGGATCGTTAAATTCAACCGCCACCATTCCGCCCAGTCCACGCACATCGGCAATCTGGGGAACTTTGGCGCGCAGTGAATTCAGTTTTTCTTTCAGGCGATCGCCCAAGCTTTGCGCACGTTCGCACAGTTGCTCGTCTTTAATCACTTGCAGCACTGCCAGCGCAGAAGCGATCGCCAAAGGATTTCCTGCGTAAGTGCCGCCCAGACCGCCTGGTGCCGGTGCATCCATGATTTCAGCACGACCGCAAACAGCAGCAAGAGGCATACCACCAGCCAGGCTTTTTGCCATCGTCATCAGGTCAGGAATCACAGCATAGTGCTCCATGGCAAACAGCTTGCCGGTTCTGGCGAAGCCAGTCTGGACTTCATCGGCAATCAGCAATATTCCATGTTCATCACACAGCTTGCGCAGTGCATGCATGAAGTCGACTGGTGCCGCGTAAAAACCGCCTTCGCCCTGAACCGGTTCCAGAATGATCGCGGCAACACGCTTGGGATCGACATCTGCTTTGAACAACGATTGCAAGGCCGCCAAAGAATCTGATGTACTGATGCCATGCAATTCGATAGGGAAAGGGGCATGATAGACCTCGGCTGGCAACGGCCCGAACCCCAATTTGTACGGCGCCACTTTGCCCGTCAAGGCCATGCCCATCATCGTGCGGCCATGAAACCCGCCGGTAAAAGCAATGACTGCCGAACGCCCGGTCGCAGCACGTGCAATTTTGATCGCATTTTCGACGGCTTCAGCGCCGGTCGAAAACAAGGCCGTTTTTTTCGCGTGGGAACCCGGCGTGATCTGATTGATATGCTCTGCCAGTTCCACATAGCTTTCATACGGAACGATCTGGTAGCAGGAGTGCGTGAATTTTTCCAATTGCGCCTGAATCGCGCTGATCAGACGTGGATGACGATGGCCCGTGTTCAGAACGGCAATCCCGGCAGCAAAGTCAATAAAACGACGGTTTTCGACATCCCAGAGCTCGGCATTTTGCGCATGCGAAGCGTAAAACTGACACATGACTCCCACACCGCGTGGCGTGGCTGCTTCTTTGCGTTGCTGTAAATCGGCGTTCTTCATTTTTCCTCTTCCTGTTCTGTATCAATACGTTTGTGACGAATTAGTGACAACTCATACTAAGGTCGATTTGGTGCTATCTTATATATCCACTTTTAATTATTTGATGGTGCCACTTTGCGTATTGCTTCCCTGCCCGATTTCTTGCTGCAGCGCATAGACCGCGCCAACGGCGGCCCCGTTAACCGGCAGATTTACCAGGTGATCCGCGAAGCGGTTTTATCGGGCAGCCTGCCTGCAGGGCTACAGCTGCCGTCCTCCCGAGACTTGTCAAAAGAATTGAAAATGTCGCGCAATACGGTCACGTATGCGTATGAACAATTGATAGCCGAAGGCTATCTGGAGACGCGGCGCGGTGCTGGTAGTTTTGTGGCAGATACGGTTCCTGATCAGATCGCAGCGTTGTCTCCGCACAACAAAGCGACGGCGGATATGAAGGATGCAAAAAACAATGCATCCGGTTTATCGCAACGCGGTCAGCATCTTCTGCAAAAAGCCGGCGTCAGTGACTTGCAGTGGGGTGCGTTTATGCCCGGCGTGCCAGATGTCACCTTGTTTCCCAACAAAATCTGGAGTCGCCTGCAAAATAAGGCCTGGCGGCGTTCGCGTGCTGATCTGCTGACTTATGGGCATGCTGGCGGCTATTTTCCTTTGCGCGTGGCGATTGCCGACTATCTGCGCGTTGCCCGCTCGGTCAACTGCACGGCGCAACAGGTTCTGATCACGACAGGCATCCATCAATCCATCGACCTGATCATGCGCATGCTGGGCGAAAACGGCGACCGCGCCTGGCTGGAAGACCCGTGTTACTGGGGCACGCGCAGTGTCCTGCAGTCACAAGGCATTCAGCCCGTGCCGATTCCTGTCGATGCCGAAGGCATGTGCCTGCACCCCAGCGACTTGCAGCATCCACCGCGTTTTATCGTAGTGACACCATCACATCAATATCCACTTGGCACCGTGATGAGCCTGTCGCGACGACGCATGTTGCTGGAATTTGCTGCAGCCAAACAGGCATGGATCATCGAAGACGACTACGACAGCGAATTCCGCTACGGCAGCAGACCGCTGGCGTCATTGCAAGGCATGGATGTGAACGAGCGCGTGTTATACATGGGGACGTTCACAAAGACATTGTTTCCAGGACTCCGGATAGGATTTCTGGTCGTACCGGAGAAGCTGGCCGACGCATTTTCTACCGGCCACTCAGAACTGTATCGCGGCGGACAAATGTTCACCCAGGCGATCTTGTCAGACTTCATGCAGGAAGGCTATTTTGCCTCGCATATACGGCGCATGCGTCTGCTCTATGCGGGGCGACTGAAACGCTTGCAGCAAGCCATACATCACCACTTTGGCGACAGCCTGCCGACTGGTGGCGGCGACGCCGGCCTGCATCTGGCACTGGAGCTGCCTGCAGGAAGCGACGACTTTGCCATCAGCCACGCCGCCCGCGCCATCGGCATAGTCGCCCGTCCTTTGTCGCGCTATTACATGCACCAGGAAACCGCCAAACCCGGCCTGCTGCTGGGCTATGCCTGCGTTCCCGACGAACAGATACAACCCGCCTTCGACAAACTTGCGAAAATCATTAAGGCACACTGCCCGGTGCTATCGGCCTGACACGAAAAAAAACCTGCAAGTCACGTACTTGCAGGTTTTTTACCGATGAAAGAAGATTGCGTCTCAGAACGGAATATCGTCATCCATATCCGAGAAGTTCGGTGCTGGGTGTGAGGCGGAAGCCTGGCGTGGTGCTGGTGCTGCGCTCGGGCGTGGTGCCGGTGCGCCGCCACCGTAGCCGCTGTCGTCCATCGGTGTGCCGCCCATGCCCTGACGGCTGCCCAGCATCTGCATGCTGTCGGCCTTAATATCGGTTGCGTATTTCTCTACGCCGTCTTTATCCGTGTATTTGCGGGTACGCAGACTGCCTTCGACATAGACCTGTGATCCTTTTTTCAGATATTGTCCGGCGATTTCTGCCAGCTTGCCGAAAAAAGTAATGCGATGCCATTCGGTTTGCTCTTTCTTTTCGCCGGTGGCTTTGTCTTTCCAGCTGTCTGTGGTTGCCACGGTGATGCTGGTCATGGCGTCGCCACTTGGCATGTAGCGTGTTTCGGGGTCGCGCCCCAGATTGCCGACGATGATGACTTTATTCACGGATGCCATGATTTTCTCCTGTTTTCCTGTATTTCAAATTTTGTCAGACCTGCGCCTGAATTCCCGCTTTAGCGCGTTTGGGTAAATCCGGCATTTGGATCGCGATTATAAGCCACCCGGCAGCCATGACCGACGTCACGACAAACACGGACGACGGGCCGACATGTTGCCGTAACCAGCCGCCCAATGCGCCACCGCAAAATAATCCTATGGCTTGCAACGTATTGTAGACGCCTAATGCCGCGCCTTTGGCGGCCGGTGGTGCAATCCGGGATACCAGCGATGGCTGGCTGGCTTCCAGGATATTAAAGGCGATAAAGAATGCAAACAACAAGCCGATCAATGCGACAGGTTGTTGCAACCAATGCCACAAACCGAGTTGCACAATGAACAGCAAAGCAATGGCGCCGACAAAGACCTGTTTCATTTTGCCGTATTTTTCGCCGATAAAGATGGCTGGCAGCATGGCAACGAACGACGCCAGCATCACTGGCAGATACACTTTCCAATGCGAGGCAACGGGCAGGCCTGCATACTGCACCAGCATGGATGGCACCACGACAAACATGGCCATCTGCGTCAGATGCAGGGCAAATACGCCGTAATTCAGACGCATCAGATCGCGGTTTTTCAGCACGGTAGAAAACGGCACCGGATCATGCTTCATCGGCGGTGCTGCTGGTGTCACAAACACCACGACCAGAATGCCGATGATCGACAGCACGCCGGTCAAAATAAATATGCCGCTCATGCCGATGTACTGATATAGCAAAGGCGCGGCGACCAGCGAGATGGCAAACGTCAGCCCGATAGAGCCGCCAACCATCGCCATTGCCTTGGTTCTGTGTTCTTCGCGCGTGGCATCGGTAATCAGCGCGGTAATCGCTGCAGAAATCGCACCTGCGCCCTGAATCGCTCTGCCGACGATCACGCCTGCAACGGTCGTCGCACCTGCCGACACAAAAGCGCCGATGGCAAACAAAATCAGCCCGATGACAATAATCCGTTTGCGCCCGAACTTGTCCGACGCCATCCCGAAGGGGATCTGCCCGAATGCCTGGCTCAGCCCATAGACACCCATTGCCAGTCCGATCAGGGTACTGTTATTTCCGTCTGGCAGTGTTTTTGCATAAACGGCAAACACCGGCAGTATCAGAAACAATCCCAGCATGCGTAAGGCAAAAATCGATGCCAGCGAAGCACTGGAGCGGATTTCAGTAGAAGTCATGCCCGCCGGTTCAGCGGAAGGCATGGTCGCGGTGTCGGAAGAGGTAACGTTTGTCATATTCAAAACCTGTCCTGCCTGATTAGTTTGCGCAAAGCAAAGACGAGCCTGCGGTAATTTTCAAAAACCCGTTATAGTATCAGGTTGCTCGCCTCCTCCGCCCAAAATTCAGCCCAAATACCATGACGACACGTTCAAAAACAGCTAAAGCCGCCAGACCAGCAGAAATTGATTTCGACAATGCCGACATCCCGCTGGAGCATAAACGCGAACTCATCCGTGTGCGGGGCGCACGTACGCACAATCTCAAGAACATCAATCTGGATTTGCCCAGAAATAAACTGGTGGTCATCACCGGCTTGTCCGGCTCCGGCAAATCGTCGCTGGCGTTTGATACCTTATATGCCGAAGGTCAGCGCCGCTACGTCGAATCTTTGTCAGCCTATGCGCGCCAGTTTTTGCAATTGATGGAGAAACCGGACGTCGATCTGATTGAAGGTTTATCGCCAGCGATTTCGATTGAACAAAAAGCTACCTCGCATAATCCGCGCTCGACAGTGGGTACGGTGACAGAAATTCACGATTATCTGCGTTTGCTGTATGCGCGCGTCGGCACACCGTATTGCCCGGATCACCCGGAAAACCCGCTGGCAGCGCAATCGGTGTCGCAAATGGTCGATGCGGTGCTGGCAATGCCGGAAGACTGCAAGCTGATGATACTGGCGCCAGTGGTGGCGAATCGCAAGGGCGAACATGTCGATCTGTTCGAGCAAATGCAGGCGCAGGGTTTTGTGCGCTTCCGCATCCAGAGCGGCACGCATGAGGCAAAGATTTATGAAGTCGACGATTTGCCCAAGCTGAAAAAAACCGAGAAACACACAATTGATGTTGTGGTCGATCGCGTCAAGGTCAAAGCTGAAATCAAGCAACGTCTGGCAGAGTCATTCGAAACATGCTTGCGTATTGCCAACGGGCGTGCGCTGATCGTCGATATGGACAGTGGCCATGAACAATTGTTTTCGAATAAATTCGCTTGCCCGATCTGCGGCTATTCGCTGCAAGAACTGGAGCCGCGCCTTTTCTCATTCAATAATCCTATGGGCGCGTGCCCGGAATGCGACGGCCTCGGTCACATCGAGTTTTTCGATCCCAAGCGCATCGTCGCTTTTCCGAATTTGTCCTTGGCCAGCGGTGCAGTCAAAGGCTGGGACCGACGCAATCAGTTTTATTTCCAGATGTTGTCGAATCTGGCAGCGTTTTACGAATTCGATATCGATACGCCTTTCGAGCAATTGCCGGAATCGGCGCAGCAAATCATTTTGTACGGCTCGGGCAAGCAGCAAATCCCGTTCACCTACATCAATGAAAAAGGCCGCACCGTCATCAAAGAACATACGTTTGAAGGCGTCGTCAATAATCTGCAACGCCGCTATCGCGAAACGGATTCGATGGCAGTGAAAGAAGAACTGGCAAAGTTCATCAACGAAAAAGAATGCCCGTCCTGCCAGGGCGCCCGCCTGCGGATTGAGGCGCGCTTTGTCAAAGTCGGTACGGGCAAACATGAAAAAGCAATTTTTGAAATCAGCGCCATGCCTTTGCGCGAGACACTGCATTTCTTTGAGCATCTGAAACTGACTGGCGCCAAGCGCGATATCGCTGACCGCATCATCAAGGAAATCGCGTCGCGTCTGACTTTCCTCAACAATGTCGGCCTCGATTATCTGTCGCTGGAACGCAGCGCCGACACGCTGTCTGGCGGTGAGGCGCAACGTATTCGCCTCGCATCGCAAATCGGCTCGGGTCTGACTGGCGTGATGTATGTCCTCGACGAACCGTCGATCGGTCTGCATCAGCGCGACAACGACAGGCTGATCGATACGTTGAAACATTTGCGCGATATCGGCAACAGCGTGCTGGTGGTCGAGCATGATGAAGATGCGATACGCTGCGCCGATTTCGTCGTCGATATGGGGATCGGTGCCGGTGTGCACGGCGGCGAAGTGATCGCCCAGGGTTCGCTCGATGACATCATGAAAAGCACACGCTCGCTGACCGCGCAATATCTGAGCGGCGAACTCGAGATTTCCGTGCCCCCGCAACGGACACCGCTAGATCCGGAAAAGCTGCTGATGATCGCCGGCGCGCGCGGTAACAATCTCAAAAAAGTCTCGATGAAATTACCGGTCGGTCTCTTGACTTGCGTGACAGGCGTCTCTGGTTCCGGCAAATCGACGCTAGTCAACGATACGCTATACCACGTCGCTGCACGCCATCTGTATGGTTCGCAAACGGAACCGGCAGCGTTTGACCATGTCAGCGGGCTGGAGCATTTTGATAAAGTGATCTCGGTCGATCAGGCACCGATCGGACGAACACCGCGCTCGAATCCGGCGACCTATACCGGCTTGTTCACACCGATACGCGATTTGTTTTCTACCGTGCCTGTGGCCAAAGAACGCGGCTACAGCGCCGGTCGTTTTTCGTTCAACGTGAAGGGTGGTCGTTGCGAAGCCTGTCAGGGTGACGGCGTGATCAAGGTCGAAATGCATTTCCTGCCGGATGTCTACGTGCCTTGCGATGTCTGCCACGGCAAACGCTACAACCGCGAAACGCTGGAAGTCCAGTACAAGGGCAAGAACATCCATCAGGTGCTGGAAATGACGGTCGAAGATGCGCATGAATTCTTCAAGCCTGTACCCATCATCGCGCGTAAATTGCAAACCCTGCTCGATGTCGGCCTCGGTTATATCCGCCTCGGCCAAAGCGCGACGACCTTGTCGGGCGGTGAGGCGCAGCGCGTCAAGCTGTCACTGGAGCTGTCGAAACGCGATACCGGCCGCACGCTGTATATCCTCGACGAACCGACCACGGGCCTGCATTTCCACGATATCGCGCTGCTGCTGAAAGTCATCCACCGTCTGCGCGACCAGGGCAATACGCTGGTCATCATCGAGCATAATCTGGATGTGATCAAAACCGCCGACTGGCTGATCGATCTCGGTCCCGAAGGCGGTGCTGGTGGCGGGCGCATCATCGCAACGGGTACGCCGGAACAGGTTGCCGACAATCCGGACAGCGTGACCGGCAAATACCTGCTGCCGCTTTTACAGAAACACAAAAAATAATTGCTATGTCTATCCGTCTGATTGTCGGGCTTGGTAATCCCGGGCCCGAATATGAACAAACCCGCCACAATGCCGGTTTCTGGCTGGTCGACCAGTTTCCGGCCAGCCTGCAGCGCGACAAAAATTTTAATGCGCTGGTGGGCAAAACCCGCATCGCCGGACACGAAGTCTGGCTGCTGGAACCGCAGACTTTTATGAACCGCTCCGGCCAGTCGGTTGGTGCGCTGTGCCGTTTTTATAAAATCACCCCGGAGCAAGTGCTGGTGGTGCATGATGAACTCGATATGCTGCCGGGCGTCGCCAAGTTGAAAAAAGGCGGCTCGTCTGGCGGCCACAACGGCCTGAAAGACATTACCGCCGCGCTCGGCACGCAAGACTACTGGCGGCTGCGCATAGGCATCGGCCATCCGCGCACGCTGAACCTGAATCAGGGTGTGGCCGATTTTGTGCTGCACCGCCCGCGCAAGGAAGAACAGCCTTTAATCGATGAAGCGATTGCCAAAAGTCTCAACGTGTTGCCGCTGATGGTGGAAGGCAAAACTGCAGAAGCCATGACGCAACTGCATACCAGTCAATGATGTCGCCGATCACTCTCCATGCCGGCAAAACCGCCTTCGCACATATCCGCGAACATGGATTGCGGGCGCAAGACGTGGCCGTGATTCCGGCTGCGGCGGGCGGTCCTAAAGGCTTGATTTTGCAAGCGCTGGATCAATGGCTGTTTGGCGAATGGCTGCCGCAGGCACCGCGTGAACGCACCCTGATCGGCGCATCAATCGGTGCGTGGCGCATGGCAGCGGCCAGCCATGCCGATCCGGTCGCCGCGTTTGAACGACTGGGCGATTTATATTGCGAACAGCGTTATCCGGCGAAACCGCCACCTGACCATGTGACGCGCGTCATACAAGACTTGCTGCAGGACTTCATCGGCGGGCATGAGCGCGAAATCGTGCAACAACCGCTGCATCGCCTGCATCTGCTGGCAGCACGCGGGCGTGGCTTGCTGAATGCGCCGCAATCGGTGACCAAAGCCAAGGCTGGTTTTATTGCTGCGACCTTTTCCAATCTGGCATCGCGTTCGCGACTCGCAAAACATATGGATCGCGTCGTCATCGGCGATATCCGCGACCCGCTGTACTGGCTGAAAGCGCGCTTCGATGGTTTTGATACCCATTTTTGCTCACTGACCGAAAGTAATCTCAGCGCGGCCCTGCTGGCATCCGGCACCTTGCCGCTGATCATGGAACCGGTACCGTATATCGCTCACGCACCGGCTGGCACTTACTGGGATGGCGGCATCATTGATTATCATCTGGCACTGCCGTATTCGCGCATCGCCGGCAACCCCGAAGGCGGCCTGGTGTTGTATCCGCATTTCACCGATCACATCGTGCCGGGCTGGCTGGATAAGCCTTTGCCGTGGCGCCGCGCCGGTCTCGGCAAAAACCGCGACTGGCTCGACAATGTCGTGATGATCTCGCCGTCAAAAAGCTTTTTGCAATCTCTGCCGCGCGGCAAATTGCCGGATCGGCAGGATTTCTTTTACTACGGTACCAACCACGCACAACGCATACAAAGCTGGAAACGGGCAATGGCTGAAAGTGCGCGTCTGCGCGATGCATTTGCCGCTTTCGTCGCGCAACCGGATTTGTCACAAGTGCTGCCCCTGAATTTTTAAAAACACCCCACCCCGGAGCGCACTATCCATGCGGGTTTTCAGGCAATCAGGCTTGCAAGCCGCATGGATAGTGCGCTCTGGAGCATGTCATTTTTTAATGCCACTATCCGGCCTTGACAACATAGGCGATGCACAACCTGCGAAGATGTAAATTACGGGGCACCGTGCATACCAGTTCAGCCGTGTCATATTTTTCTGTACCGCCGTGCTAAAAAAACACACGCATCGCAAGCTTTCGTAGTCCTGCACTATGGCATGAAAATGCTGACCTCAGTCACCTCAAC
>JAGWUK010000506.1 GCA_028868455.1 Burkholderiales bacterium
GGATTCTTTCTCTCTTAGGTTGGTGCAAATTAATTTGGGGGGTGGGGATGTCCGATCTGGCTTCTTTGTCTACACTGGCGCGTTCTGACGCGCAACTTCCGGTTCATGTTTATTTTGATGAAACGCTGCTGCAGCGTGAAATCAAACAATTATTCCAGTCTGGCCCACGCTATGTCGGCCATGAGCTGATGGTGCCAAATGTTGGCGACTTTGCGACTTTGGCGTCTGAAAACGAAGGGCGTATGCTGGTGCGCAGCGCATCGGGCATAGAGTTGATGTCGAATGTCTGCCGCCATCGCCAGGCACTCATGTTTAATGGCCGTGGCAATGCCAATAACATCGTCTGCCCTTTGCATCGCTGGACCTATGATCTCAAAGGCGAACTCATCGGCGCGCCACATTTTGCCGATACACCTTGCATGAATCTGACGCGAACACCATTGCAAAACTGGAATGGTTTGCTGTTTGAACAAAACGGCTATAACGTCATGGAACGCATGGCAAAACTCAGCGTCACCAAGGATCTCGATTTCACTGGCTACATGCTGGATCATGTGGAAGTGCATGAGTGCGACTACAACTGGAAGACTTTTATTGAAGTCTATCTGGAAGACTATCACGTTGAGCCTTTCCATCCGGGCCTGGGCAGCTTTGTCACCTGCGACGATCTGCGCTGGGAGTTTGGCGAGGACTATAGTGTGCAGACTGTCGGCGTCAACAGCGGCTTGCTGCGCTCCGGCTCAGAAAAATACCGCCGCTGGCAGGAACAGGTGCTGCAGTTCCGCAATGGTGTCCCGCCACAATACGGCGCCATCTGGTTGACCCTGTATCCGAACATCATGGTCGAATGGTATCCGCATGTGCTGGTCGTTTCTACACTTTGGCCAAGCGCGACCGGCAAGACGCGCAATGTGGTGGAATTTTATTATCCCGAAGAAATCGTCTTGTTCGAACGCGACTTTATCGAAGCAGAGCGCGCGGCCTACATGGAAACCTGCATAGAAGACGATGAAATTGGTATGCGCATGGATACTGGCCGGAAAATTCTCTTGGAACGCGGTGTCAACGAAGTCGGCCCTTATCAATCACCGATGGAAGATGGCATGCAGCATTTTCACGAATGGTACAGAAGTAAGATGAGCTTCTGACGTCAGGCTGGCATATCGCATTTTCCGGTCAATGCAACAAGGTTTGATCGGTCGGAACTAGCCGCTACAGCCAGTCGATGCAGATGAATGAACCGATATTGAGGGAGGCAAATGCCTCCCTTCATTTTTGAAAGATCGTGTATGCAATCCTTATGGATGCTGGTCGCCAGTTTTTTGTTTTCCATCATGGGCGTGTGCGTGAAACTTGCCTCGTCAACTTACTCCACGTCGGAAATCGTGGCTTATCGTGGTGCGATAGGGATGGGCATGATTTTGCTTTTAGTGCGCTGGCAAGGCGGCACATTGCGCACGCGCATGGCCGGTCACCATTTGTGGCGCGGCGCAGTCGGCGTTAGCGCCTTGTGGCTATGGTTTTATGCGATAGGAAAATTACCGCTGGCAATGGCGGTCACGCTCAACTACATGTCTCCGATCTGGATCGCCGCCATGCTGTTTTTAGGTGCCTGGTGGAAAAAGCAAAGAGCCATGGAGTGGCGTCTGATCGCCGCGATTTTCATGGGCTTTATTGGCGTGGTCTTGCTGCTGCGGCCGAGTATGCATGCCGACCAGCTTTGGAGCGGCCTCATCGCCCTGAGTTCCGGCTGGCTGGCCGCTCTGGCATATCTGCAAGTACGCCAGATGGGACTCATGGGCGAACCTGAATACCGCGTGGTTTTTTATTTTTCCGTGACCTGCGCCGTTGCAGGTCTGGTTGGTGCCTGGGCCGGGCCCTTATTAACCACTACGACGGATGCGCCAGTCTGGCATGCGCATCAGCTTAAAGGTGTGCTGCTGCTGATCGTCATCGGACTGACTGCTGCCAGCGCACAGTTTGCCATGACACGCGCCTACCGCCTTGGCAATACGCTGGTGACTGCCAATCTGCAATACGCAGGGATTATTTTTTCCAGCTTGTGGGATGCCGTAATCTGGCATGACAAACTCGCGTGGTTAAGCTGGCTGGGGATAGCGGTAATTTTGCTCAGCGGTTTGGTAGCGACCTTTTATAATGCTAGGAATAACCAGCCCGCAGTCAATAACGATCCGATTGCTTCCGAATAAACCGCAGGAGTGACACCATGTACGCGACACTGATCAGCACACAAGAATTAGCCTCACATTTACAGGACAGTAATTGGGTCATCCTCGATTGCCGCCACGACCTGATCGATACGCAAGCGGGGCAGACAGCATACGACAAGGCGCATTTGCCCGGTGCGCAATTTGTGCATCTGGATCTGAGCCTGTCTGCACCAAAACACGCGCCGGACGGTACCTTTCGCGGGCGCCACCCATTGCCTGAAAAAAGCGCCTTTATTCAGACTTTACGCACGCTCGGCATCAATGACGATACGCAAGTCATAGCCTACGATGCGCATGGCGGCATGTATGCGGCAAGGTTATGGTGGATGCTGCGCTGGGTTGGTCACGCAGCCGTTGCTGTACTGGATGGTGGATTGCCGGCATGGCAAGCGCAAAATTTGCCGGTCACGACTGAAGTACCAACGGTGCAAGCGGGAAATATTCAGCTGCATCCTGCCCTGACGGCGCATGTCGATGCCGAAGCCGTGATGCGTAACATCGAAACCGCGGAACATACGCTGGTCGATGCCCGCGCGGCTGATCGCTTCCGTGGCGAAAACGAAAGTATGGATCCGGTTGGCGGCCATATTCCCGGCGCCAACAACCGCTTTTTTAAAGACAATTTGCAAGAAGATGGGCGCTTCAAGCCGGCAGAGCAATTGCGTTTTGAATGGGCAGGTGTGGTACCGGATGCCAACCGCGCCATTATGCAATGCGGCTCCGGCGTCACAGCTTGCCATAACTTGCTGGCGCTAGAAGTTGCCGGTTTGTCCGGCGCGGCACTGTATCCGGGCTCCTGGAGCGAATGGTGCGCCGATCCCAGCCGACCTGTCTCTAAATAAGCATCAACACACGCATCGGCATCGCTGCAGCAGATGACACAGTTCAGCGATGTCGTGTCACGAACAAAACCA
>JAGWUK010000507.1 GCA_028868455.1 Burkholderiales bacterium
CAGAGTGACATTTGTCGCGACCGGGGCGACCGTCGGTGGGCGATGCCCAATTTTCATTTTGGCTACACTACAATGCTGCCAGTGGAGGAATTTATGTTTCGAGTGATGTTGGTAGAAGACGATGCCAAGCTGGCTGCCTTGGTGACGGAGTATCTGAGTGCCTATGAATTTTCGGTCGATGTCGTCGCTCGCGGCGATCTTGCGCTGGCACATTTTCAGGCAACGACGCCAGATGTTGTGGTGTTGGATCTGATGCTGCCAGGTCTGGATGGCATGGTCGTGTGTCGCCAGATACGGGAGATCAGTGCCGTGCCTGTCTTGATACTGACGGCGCGTGAAGACGCGTTCGACGAAGTGTCCGGTCTGGAGCAGGGCGCTGACGATTATGTCAATAAGCCTGTGCAACCAAGAATTTTGCTGGCGCGTCTGCGCGCGCTGTTGCGCCGGTCAAAAGACACGGCCAAGCCAGAATCCGATGAATTGGTCTTCGGCGCATTCAGGCTGGCGCGCAGTGATCGCAGCGTTTTCTGGCGCGATGAGCCTGTATTGCTGAATACCGCAGAATACAAATTGCTGCTGATACTGGTCGAAGCAGCAGGCCAGGTTTTGTCGCGCAATGACATCCTGATACAGATGCGCGGCATCGAGTTTGATGGTCTGGATCGCAGTATCGACAATAAAATTTCACGTCTGCGGCGCAAATTCGATGATGCGCATGCCGAGAAAATCAAGACGGTGTGGGGAGAGGGATATCTGTTTAGCCCAGCCGCCTGGGAGTAAGCGGTGAACCGCCTGTTCGCGCGTTTTGTGGTGTTGATTTTGTTGTCGGTCGCTGCGGCGACGATCGCAATTTATCTGGCCATCAGTTATTTTTTTGGCGATCCATTTGAAGAAATCGCCTACAAGCAAGCGTCGGCACCGATATTCCTGCTCGAGCAATACATCGATAAAGCCGGTAGCGACGAGTGGCTGGTGCGGTTGAATAAAGTCAGGGAAGTCTCTAAAGTCCGGCTGGATTTAATCCCGCTGCCACAGGCACAAGCTGCCTTGACGCCGGCACAGGCGAAGCAACTGATGCGTGGCGAATTGGTTTTGGATGTGGCGAGCAAGTCTTTTTTCCGGCGTGTTGATCTGAATGGTGAACGCTACGTCGGCAGTGCAGACGATGTGATTCACGCGCAGAACCTGCCAATTGATGTCGGGCTGGTGTTGCAGATGGAGATTCTGCGTTACATCATCGTTGCCGTGTGTCTGCTGATTCCTCTGGCAATCTGGTCAGGCCGGCATTGGCGCGACTTACAGAACTTGTCGCAGGTCGCCGATGCGATCGGCGGTGGCAACCTGGCTGTCCGTGCCCACGTCAGAAATAGCGCCAGCATTGCGCCATTGGCGCAGCGCATCAACCAAATGGCCGCCCGCATCGGGCAATTGCTCGATACGCAGAAAAGTTTATTGCACTCGGTGTCGCATGAATTGCGAACACCCATTGCGCGTCTGGAATTCGGCCTGGAATTGTTGCGCAATGCAGCTGCCAATCCCAGGCTTGAAGGCAGGATAGACGCGATGGAAGCCGATGTGGAAGAGCTCAAAATGCTGGTCAACGAATTGCTCAGTCTTGGCAAGCTCGACCAACAGACAGCATTGACCAAAGTGCGCTTTTCAGTCGAAGCCATGCTGCATGACTGCCTCGATCATGTGTCGCATGCTGTCGATGGCAAATCCTTGTCGGCCAGTCTGGCAAATGATTTGGGAAATTACGCTGCTGACCAGCATTTGCTGGCGCGCGCCGTGCATAACCTCTTGAGTAACGCTGCCAAGTATGCCGAGCATCAGTTGCGTCTGTCTGCGCGGCGAGGCAAGGACGGGCGACTGGAAATCACCGTTGACGACGATGGCCCGGGAATTCCGTCAGAAGAGCGGGAGCATATTTTCGATGCCTTTTATCGACTGGATCGTAGTCGCGACCGCGCGACTGGCGGTTATGGACTGGGTTTGTCCATTGCGCGTAAAGCGGTCGCCTTACATGGCGGCGCGCTCTTTGCAGAAGACAGCGATTTGGGCGGCACGAGATTCGTCCTGCAACTGCCGTCGCAGCCAGACTGATTGCAGCGAGGTATCGCGTTGTGCAAGGCATAAATCAAGCGCTACAAATTGATGACAATTGGCGGACAGTTCAGAGATGACTTGCCTATCACTGCGCTTTAAGATGGACTTCCGGTCACATTGATAGCGATGGCAATTCAGACGATGGATACAGGGCGACAATTCGTGTGTGAAATCAGAACTTTGCAAATGGTTTTGATGGCTGGCGTGTCGTCTGTTCGGGAAAAGCATGCGCTATGCGACCGCTAAGCGCGAAGTTGAAGTCGTCGATGTGGCTGGTTTTTCGATGTTTGCGTCGACAGTGCAAGGCGCTGAAAACATGGTTTTTTATGGATATGCATACCCCACACCAGCAAACCGCTGACCGCAACAACGTAGCACACCTGACACGCGGGCAAGCGACGGGGCTGGGCGGTCGTATTCAAAACCCTGCACGTTGGCATGCATGGCGTCGTTGCCTGCCGTCGCGTTTCTTTTTGCTGATCGGTGAAGCACATCATGGCCCGCATTGGTCGGAATTGTTGTCTGCCGTTGCGGGCACCGATATGGTGCTGGTTGTCGCAAACGAAAGCCAGATCGCAGGCGCCGGCACTGCAGTCACCGGACTGCGAGGTGTCAGCAATGTGTATTTGCTGGGACGGATTTCTGAACAGGACAGGCTGGCGTTGCTCAGTTTATGCTTTTGTTTGCTGTTTCCCTATCCAAGTCTGGATGGAATAAAGGGCGCTGCCTGGATGGATGGCGCGGCATTTGCTCTGCCTATGCTTTTTGATGAAGCTACTATCAGCATCAGTTACACACCAATGGCCGAGGAAACCGGCATGCTGGTAAATGTCGCCGAACCTGGCCTGTTACGCGCCGCCATGCAAATGCTCTGGTCAGATGGGGACTATGCAAAAAATCTCGGGTGGCATGCCAGTCAGCGTTTTCAGACCGTGCTGGCAGCCGAATCGATGGCCAGAAGCTATAGGCAAAGCTGCACGCAAAGGAAAAGCCAGTCTGGCGTTACCAGCGATATGCA
>JAGWUK010000508.1 GCA_028868455.1 Burkholderiales bacterium
AGTGTGCATCGTCAGCGTCGTTAACTTGGTCAGGTGAAATGGTTGCGCGTCTGTCTTGTGACAGAGAGATGATGCCTTATGGTCATGCAGGATACAAGCGCACATCGTCATTCTGCCGCCTTTCCGAGGCGATGGAATGCCTGTCTGCCGGCGCCTTTCGTCGCGCTGCCAGATGCAGAAAACCGGCGAAAACATAATCCGCCGCGCTCTGCCGCCGATCCGAGGTGCCTTGCGGCGCGCGCCAATGCGTCAGCATGATGTGGTGCTGGAGATATACTCCCCATAATTTATTGAAAAAATGCCTGAATGCGCAGGAAGTTAGTGCGGTATGAAAAAATACTATAGGGGAGTATTGTTTATCCATTGCTCAAAAAAGCATTTCCCGCGTTGCTGTTGTCTGCTGCGTACACGCTTGTCGCATGCTATCGTGCTGCCGTGTCGCTGCGGATGCGTTTGCTGCAGGCGGGCACAAGTGTATCGAACACATGGGGACGACCCCAATTGTTATGGCAGGGACAACGTCAGCGGAGGAGCGCTGCGCTGATTTCTGCGTTTATTTTTCGGGGCCGGCCCCGTTCTTTGAAGGAACAACAAAATGCAATGGGCCGTTTTGGTATTGGCAGGCTTGTTTGAAGTCGTATGGGCGATAGGACTGAAATACACGGTTGGATTTACCCGCCTGTGGCCAAGCGTGCTGACCTTGCTGGCGATGGCGCTGAGCGTTGGCCTGCTCGGACTGGCCATGAAAACTTTGCCGGTCGGTACCGCTTATGCAGTCTGGGTTGGCGTCGGCGCGGTGGGAACGGCGCTGCTGGGGATATTCTTGTTCGGCGAGTCGGCGCATCCCGGACGCCTGTTGAGCCTGGCCTTGATTGTCGCCGGCATCGTCGGCCTGAAACTATTTACACCGGAGTAGGCTCATACCCGCTTTGGCACCATGCAAAGAGACCTCAGCCAGTTATCATAATGGAGAAGAGATGCATGCAGAACAGAATGGCGTGATTCGTCCACTGAGCGTGGATGATTATCCGTATGTCTCCAGCGTGGTGGATGACTGGTGGGGCGGGCGACCGGTGCGCGCGTCGCTGCCGCGTTTGTTTTTTGAGCATTTTCAGTCCAGCAGTTTTGCTGTGGGCGAGGGTACGCAACTACAGGCATTTTTGATCGGACTGGTCTCGCAAACCGATCCGCAGATCGCTTACATACATTTCGTCGGCGTGCATCCGGCGGCGCGTCAGCAGCAATTGGGCAAACGTTTGTACCGGCATTTTTTTCGCACGGTCGCTGCACGTGGTTGTGTCGAAGTGCGTAGCATTACGTCGCCGGTGAACCGGACGTCCATCGCTTTCCATCAAAAAATGGGTTTCAGTCTGATGCCCGGTAATGGCGAAATCGATGGCATACCGGTCACGCTGGATTACGCCGGAGAAGGCCAGCATCGTGTGCGTTTTCGCAAAGAAGGCTGGCGTGACGACGATCTGAATGCGGGCGACGTGGGGAAGTAGTTTTTTAACATTGCCCGTTGGCCCGGTGCGCTTATTCATTGGCTTGCACCAAAAACACCACAACTCGCGCCATTTTGGTGCGCTGCAAAAGAATGGCAGTGCATGCATTTTCTCCTGGACGCAGATTGCTCCGGGACGCGCCTCGACAGTTCTTCGTTTTTGCATTGGCACGGTCCGTGCTTATCCCACATCAACAGAGTCAACGACGATTCTGAACTAATTGACGCAGATCTAATGATGGGTTTGCACGGACAACGGCGTCCGCCCGGGCAGGTATTTCACCTGCTTGAGCGGACGCCTTTTTATTTTTATGGGATAAAAATGATCATGGCCAGCAAAGCAAACAGCATCCGACTCTTTAGTTTCTCCTCACCGCAAATGCGCACCTTTCATCTGACGTGGATGGCATTCTTCGTCTGCTTTTTCGCATGGTTTGCCTGCGCGCCGCTGATGCCTGTCATCAAAGGCGAACTGGGTTTAAGCATTGCGCAAATTGCCAATATCAATATCGCTGCCGTGGCCGTCACCATACTGGTACGCCTGATCATCGGCCCGATGTGTGATCGCTACGGCCCGCGTAAAACCTACACTGGTCTGATGCTGGTCGGCGCGATTCCCGTGCTGGGCGTGGCGATGTCGCAAAGCTATGAGAGCTTTTTGTTTTTCCGTCTGTGTATCGGTGCAGTTGGTGCCAGCTTCGTCATCACGCAGTACCACACCTCGGTGATGTTCGCACCGAATGTGGTCGGCACTGCCAATGCGACCACGGCAGGCTGGGGCAACACCGGCGCCGGTGCGGCACAGGCGTTGATGCCATTGTTGCTGACCGCCTTGCTGATGCTGGGTGTCAGTCAATCTCTCGGATGGCGTCTGGCCTTGCTGGTACCGGGCGTGCTGATGCTGATCATGGCTGCCGTGTACTGGCGTTTTACGCAAGACTGCCCACAAGGAAATTATGCGGATTTACGCGCTCAGGGGATTGCTGTCGAAGGTGGCAAAAAAGGTGGCTGGTCCAGCTTTCGCGCCGCCAGCCTGAATTATCGCGTCTGGTTGCTGTTCATTACTTACGGTGCCTGTTTTGGCGTTGAAATCTTTATCCACAATATTGCCGCGATTTATTACGTCGATCATTTCGGTCTGTCTTTGAAAACCGCAGGGATGGCCGCTGCCAGCTTCGGCTTGCTGGCCTTGTTCGCACGCGCTCTGGGTGGCTGGCTGTCCGATAAAGTCGCTGCACGCGGCGAATTGAATCATCGTGCCAACCTGCTGTTTGTCATGATGCTGGGCGAAGGTTTGGGCTTGTTGTGGTTTGCCCATGCTGGCAGCGTGACCTTGGCGATCATGGCCATGCTGACCTTTGGCTTGTTCACCCATATGGCTTGCGGTGCAACGTATGCACTGGTGCCGTTTATCGATCGCAAGGCTTTGGGCGGCGTGGCTGGCATTATCGGTGCCGGTGGCAATGTTGGCGCGGTACTGGCCGGCTTCCTGATGAAAGGCATGGGCGACGTGCAGCAAACGCTGAGTCTGTTGGGCATCTTCGTCACGATCTCGGCTTTGTGCGCCGTCGCTATCCGCTTCAGCACCGCACATGCGGCCGAC
>JAGWUK010000509.1 GCA_028868455.1 Burkholderiales bacterium
GCTGGCTGACAAAAATTCTGAGAGACAGCTTACGCCTTTCTTTTCGACAAAGAAAATGATTTAAAATAATCAAAATAATCACTTTTTCAGATGAAATGAGGGCATGATGGATCTGGCTTCCCTGCGCTTCTTTCGCGCCGTCGCTGAACATGGCAATGTCACGCAAGCGGCGCATTCACTCAACACCGTCCAGTCGAATGTCACGACGCGTTTGCGTCAGCTCGAAGAGGAGCTCGGAACGCCCTTGTTCGACCGCATTAACCGGCGCCTTGTGATCACCCAGGCAGGGCGCCTGTTGAATGGCTATGCGGAACGCCTGCTTGCGCTGGCCGAAGAAGCCAGTGCCGCCGTGCGCGCCAGCGACCGGCCGCATGGTTTGCTGCGACTTGGATCGATGGAAACGACGGCGGCGGCGCGTTTGCCGGTATTGCTGGCGATGCTGCGACAACGTTTTCCGGATATTGAATTGCGCCTGAGCACCGGGCCGACGGCGCAGCTGGTGCAGGATGTGCTCACTCACCAGCTTGATGCCGCCCTGGTTGCCGCGCCGGTGCTGCATCCGCAACTGGCGATGGAAAATGTCATGATGGAGCAACCGACCCTGATCAGCGCCGTTGACTGGCCGACACTCGATAACCCCGAAACACTGGCTGGCCAGGGGCCGATTGCGATCTTCACTTTCCGCGAAGGTTGCTCCTATCGGCAGCGCTTATTGAACTGGTTGCACCAGAACGGATTACAAGTTGCCCAGGTAAATGAATTCGGCACTTTCGAAGCGATCATTGCCTGCGTTGCGGCCGGCATGGGGGTGAGCCTGTTGCCCCGTTCCGTATTGCAAGCCCACCTGGCGGCCGGCACTATACGCGAACAGCCGACGCCGGTGGATATGGCGACTTCGCAGACCCTGCTCATCTGGCACGCGGAACGTTCGCATCATCCGGCGCGCGCTGCGTTTGCCGATTTATTGCAGGACTATTCGGCGTCGATAGCGTGAACCGCGTCAGCAACCACGGAGGTGAAAAGAAGATGTTCGATCAATTGCATAGCCTGCTGCACAATGCCCAGGCGCGTTTTCGCGTGATTCATCATCCGGCAGAAGGGAGCTCTGAGCGCGTCGCAGCCGTACGCGGCACCGTGGTCGGGCAGGGCGCCAAGGCCATGCTGTGCCGCGTGAAAGACTTGCCCGACATGCTGGTACTGGCGATTTTGCCCGGCGATCAAAAAGTCGATTTCAAAAAAGTCGCCCAGGCGGTTGGCGGCAAAAAAGCCAGCTTTGCTTCACCCGAAGAAGCCATGGCAAAGACCGGATGCGTAATCGGCGCGATTCCACCATTTTCGTTTTCACCCGACATCCAGCTCGTCGTCGATCCGCAATTGTTGGCGCGCTTTGAAGAAATCGCCTTCAATGCCGGTCGGCTCGATGCTTCTATCGTGCTCAATGGCGAAGACTATCTGCGCGTGGCGCAACCCTTGTTGTTTGAGATTTGCGCCAGTGACTAAGCGTCGTGCAGTGCGGCACTTCAGCAAGATCGGTCAGGCTTTCCTGATGAAACATACGTAGCCTGTCGTTTGTCAGGAGACCCTATTGAACAAGCCAGCCAGAGATTTTGCCTACCGCGCCCGCATGCTGGGCGTGTTGAAATACATCGATACGCATCTCGATACCGATTTATCGCTGGACCAGCTGAGTAACGTGGCGGCGTTTTCACGCTTTCATTTTCACCGGCAGTTTTCGCAGCATTTCGGTATCAATGTCTATCAGTATGTACAGCAACTGCGCTTGAAACGGGCATCGTTTGAACTCGCGTTTCGTACGCACCGTCAGGTCATCGACGTGGCGTTGGCCAACGGCTATGACAGCCCGGAGTCGTTTGCGCGCGCATTCAAAAAAAGCCTGGGGCAAAGTCCTACGCAATTCAGGGCGCAGCCACAATGGACAACCTGGCATGGGCATTTTCAAACCTTACACGCTATGAGGAAATTACACATGAACACGCCATTGCACGCTGCGCAAGTCAGCATCGTTCAGTTCCAGGAAACCCGCGTCGCCGTATTGGAGCATCGTGGTGCGCCCGAATTGCTCGGCAACACCATCCGCCGATTTATTGAATGGCGCAAACTCAACAAATTGCCGCCCGCCATCAGCGCTACCTTCAATCTGGTGTATGACGATCCCGACGATACGCCGGCAGATGAGTATCGTTTTGACTTATGCGCCGCAACGGACATGGAGATTGCGCCGAACACCCACGGCATCGTCAGCAAATGTATCCCCGCGGGTCGCTGCGCAAAGATACGGCATGTCGGCCCCGATGCCGGCATCGGCGACTGTGTGCGTTATCTTTACCAACACTGGTTGCCGGACAGTGCAGAGGAATTACGTGATTTCCCTCTGTTTTTTCAGCGCGTGACTTTGTATCCTGATGTTCCGGAGCAGGCAATGGTGACGGATATTTATCTGCCTTTAAAATAAGCTGACGAAAGCAAAAGCGGACGCAATACGCTGACGCAAGGAGTGAATACCAAAAACGGATGCGGCAATGCATCCGTTTTTGTTTTTCTGCGTATTCAGATTGCCGATTTTCAAGGTGCTGACGATCGTTTGCCTGTATCAGCAAGGTGTAAGAAAAGTTCGGCATTGTCATCAAAGCGACAGTCGATTGACGTCGCTTCGATGAGAATAATTTCCAACGATCAACGTTTTGTTAAAAATTATGTCGCATTCAGGTTAGAATAATTTTAAGTGTCATAGTGAATTGACTATTTGTCATTCATTGCAAATTGCAGTTGTCTACTCATCGGAATTTTGTTGAACCTGTGCGCACATATCAAAAAATCCTGCAATTCTGGTCAGTAAGAGGGATTTACACCCGCTTGTTTGTACCAATACTACTGCTGCTCTTTGCTGCGGCTGGCGTGCGCTATACCGTTCTGATCAAAACTGAGGCCGGTGATGCGCGCCAGCGTTATCAATCCGAAATGCGCCAGATAGAGCGCTATGTGATGCCAGCTTTGCTGACACTGGCAGACAAGGGCGATCAGGTTGGCATCACGCAGCTATTGCAGCAAGAAGTCAAAAACAATCAGGAAATAGGGACCTTGTCC
>JAGWUK010000510.1 GCA_028868455.1 Burkholderiales bacterium
AAATGGCCGGACACAGAAAATGCATTAGAGCACGGCACATATCGCAACCAATTTCAATGCGTCCGAAAATCTGTTCCTATCGTTCCCACTGCAACAGCAATGCCACCTTCAGCGATCGCTCTGGGTCCACAAATTGCCCTGGTCGTTGGATTGCCCGAGACCCCGGTCACGACTGAACGTGATCACCAAATTAAAATTCAATTTCCATGGCAACGCGGTATTAATCCCAATGTCGGTGGACTGAGTGATATCAATAGCATCGCCGATAAAGTTGGCAACGCGCCGGGCAACGCTGACTCTGGGACATGGGTACGCGTTGCAGAAGCATTGGCTGGTCCCAATTGGGGTACACATTTTGTTCCGCGTATCGGCTTTGAAGTCCTGGTCGATTTCATTGAAGGCGACATGGACCGCCCCGTCATTGTTTCTGCGCTATATAACGGCGCAGATATTCCACCGTTTTCTGCGGGCATCGACTCAGGTGTCAATCATGCCGGACTGATTTCCGGCGTACATAGCCAAAATCTCGGCGGCGACGGATTTAATCAATGGGTCATCGATGATACGCAAACACAACTGCGCATGCGTCTGGCATCCAGTACCGCTGCCAGCCAGTTAAACATCGGCTATCTGATTTCACAAGCGCCTTCGTCTGCACAACGCGGCAGCTATCGCGGCCTGGGGTTTGAATTACGTTCCGATGCGTGGAGCATTCTGCGTGGTGCGCAGGGAGTATTGCTATCGACCACTGCTCGCGCCGGTCAAGGGTCCAGCGTCGCTTCGACGCAAATGGATGTGCGTGAGAGCGTTGCTCAATTAAAAGCGGCTGAATCTCTGACCAAAACCATGAGCGAGGCAGCCACACACCAGCAGGCATGGAATAGTCCGCTGACAAAACAAGCGCATAGCGACTACATCAAGGCCATTGATCAGCAACAGGACGGCAAATACACCGCTCCCGTCAATGGTCAGCCCGCGTTGATCACAGCACCCGGCAGTCGCAGCTTGACTGAGCCAGTTGATCGTTTCGCCAAATCTGTCGTGCATTTTGATACGCCGACGACGAGTCATTGGGCCAGCCCTGCTTCCAGCGTTTTCTTTGCCGGTCAACAATTGCACTGGACAACGCAAGGCGATCTGCATATGTCGGCGGCCCATACCTATTCTTCGGTATCCGGCAATACAACGACGTTTTTTAGTCATGCCGGTGGTATCCAGATTTATGCCGGTAACGGTCCTGTGTCACTTCAATCGCACACTGATCAACTTGAAATTCTGGCAGACAAGGAAATCACGGTCATTTCCGTTCATCAGCATATCAAGATCAACGCTCAGAAAAAAATCACGCTGATGGCCGGTCAGTCTTCCATCACACTCGAAGGCGGCAACATCACTTTTGCCTGCCCGGCGCATTTTACTGTCAAGGGCGCGCTCCATCCTTTTGATGTGGCCAATAGCGTTCCTGCCAACCTGAAGAGTCTTCCTGATTCTAAAGCGCAGGTATTGCCTCATGATGCACCTGTGGATGCTGCGGCTAATGGCATACCAAGTGTGCCGGTAACGGGACATCGTTTAACGCAGCAAGAGCGTGAGGATGTCGATACGCTGACGCGGGAAACGCGTGGTCACAATCTGATCGCAGAGCAATTGGAACCGGGCTATGTGCAAACCCAAGCTTTGCTGGAGAAGAAGTTTCCCCGCACCGCTGCATGGACCCGGCAGCAAATTTCTCAGGGTGTGCCAGCTAAGGATGCTGTCGATAGTGTTGCCAAACTTTATGGGGTGACAGGTGCTAAAGGTGTTGTTTACAATCCGGCTGAAGCCGCCATTGCACGCAGCCGCGGTGAGCATGTTGTCGCAGGTGGCGATGGCAAGTATTATTACCAGCCCTCCCCTGATAAAGACGTCGATCTTAAAATCCAGCAGAACTGGAACAAAGACCGTGCTAATCTGATTGGTGAGTATGCAGGTAAAAACCGCATCACGAATGAAGATGTCGCTTTCAATGCATCACCGATTGGTGCAGTCGGTGCAGCGACTGCGGCGGTTGTCGGGAAGCGGGCAACTGCTGTGATAAATGTGGCAAATGGTAAGGAATTATTGCAGACTGAAGGTAATGTCGGCACCTATGAGGAATTAATTGCCGCGGGCTCAAAAGGAGACAACATAACACCACATCATATTCCTTCTGCCAACAAGATGGCACTTAATGGGGCAAGGAAAGAGGATGGAATTGCCATGAATATGGAACAACCCTCACCTGGTGCTGGTGGGCGCCATAGAGAAACTTTCCCTTATGGCACTAAAGCCGATGTAAAAATGAGTCCACGTGATGCGCTGGCTGCCGGTGTGCGGGATGCTCGGCGAATCTATCAGAAAGACGGTCTGTATGGCTCACAAATCAGATCATCCTTACAGGAATTAATTAATCAAAACAAAACTACTTTCCAAAGCATTTTTACAAAGCAATGAAAATGAATAGTGATACATTTGAGCAAGTGATCGTTAAATTTCAAGAGACATCTTCGCAATTCGTAAGTGCTAATGCTAAGGTGATTGATGATGCAATCACCCTAGTAGCTCAGCACCACGATAGGCGATCCATTGGACCGCTACTATCATCTTTGGATGATGGCGCTCAAGAAGACGCAGGTATGTTTTCGCTCATCCATGCTGCAGAGAATTTTGATGATGATACTTATGTTAATGAACTGTTGGCAATATTACCTCAATTAGTAACCAAAGCACCGAAATGGGCATCCATCGTATGGATGCGAGGTTTGAATAGCGAAAATACTAGAAACATTATAGTAAAAAAGCTACGCGAAGCGGATCTTAATGTGAAACAGTCAGCGGCTTGGCTATGCAAAAAAATCAATGACCGAAGTCCTTTATTCCTCAGTAAAACCATACCGATTTTACTGGCAATTAAACAATGAAATAATTCCTAATTTCATTGCAAAGCCAATCACCAGACTTTAACGAAACCTGCTGCCATTGGAGTCCAGCGTGTGCCGGTAACGGGACATCGTTTAACGCAGCAAGAGCGTGAGGATGTCGATACGCTGACGCGGGAAACGCGTGGTCACAATCTGATCGC
>JAGWUK010000511.1 GCA_028868455.1 Burkholderiales bacterium
TCTTCGCGGAAAAATTCGCGTTCTACGCAATCGGCCAGATCGCGCAAGGCGGCGCGATCGGCCTCGCTCAAATCTCTTGGCACGCTGTCGATGAGGCACAAAGTGCCAAGCGCATGTCCATTGCGCGCATGCAAAGGGGCGCCAGCATAAAAGCGGATATGCGGCGCACCGGTGACCAGCGGGTTATCGGCAAAGCGGACGTCTTGCGTGGCGTCGGCGACATGCAGAATCTCGCGCCCAAGTATCGTGTGTCCGCAAAATGAAATGTCTCTGGGTGTCTCGCTGACAGTTAGCCCTTGTCTGGATTTGAACCACTGCCTGTGGGCGTCGATCAGTGAAATCACGGCGATCGGTACGCCAAACATGTGCTGCGCCAGGCGTGTCAGGCGGTCAAAGCGTTCTTCTGCCGGCGTATCCAGAATCGCACACGCATGCAAGGTTTGCAGGCGCTGGGCTTCGTTGTGCGGGAAGGCGGGTATCTGCATGGCGCTCAGCGCTGACCTGTTTCGCCAAGCGTCGATAGCCAGCGCTGCAAGCCATCGCCATGCAAGGGGCGGCTGGCAAAATAGCCCTGCATCGCATCGCATGACAAGGCCAGCAGCGTGTCGCGTTCTGCCTGCGTTTCTATGCCTTCGGCAATGACACTGAGTCCCAGTCCGTGACCCATTTCGATAATGGTTTTCACCAGTCGCTGTGTGGTTGGTAACTGGTCGATATTGACGACGAAACTGCGATCGATTTTTAATTCGCTGACCGGCAGGCGTTGCAGATAGGACAAGGATGAATAACCAGTGCCGAAATCATCAATAGACAGAGCCAGACCGGTATCGCGCAGATGTTCCAGCAAATGGATAGTGCTGTCCGGGTCTTCCATGAGGCCGCTTTCAGTGATTTCCAGCTTCAGTCTTTGCGGGGCGACATTGTACTGGCGCAGCAGCGCAGCAATGCGGTCGGGAAACTGGCGGTCGCGCAGATCGTGGGTGCTGACATTGACAGCGATGCTGAGTTGCGGATGCGTGTCGCGCCATGATGCCAGCGTGCGTATGGCTTGCTCCAGCATCCACAGCGTGATCATGCCGATGTAGCCGCTGCGCTCGGCAAACGGGACGAATTCTACCGGTGAAATAAAGCCGCGCTGCGGATGCTGCCAGCGCACGAGTGCTTCAAAGCCATAGGCCGCGCCGGTGTCCAGTTTGAATTTTGGTTGCAGCCACATTTGCAGTTCGGAATTCTTGACCGCCGAGCGCAGGTCGGAAACCAGGCTCAGGTGACTCAGACGCGAGGCTTCTTGTGCATCGCTGTACCACGCGTATTCGACCGCGCTGCGCTTGGCGGCGTACAGGGCGACTTCGGCGTTGCGGATTAAGGAAATGATGGGCATGGCATCGTCGCCGCTAAGGACAAAACCGTACACCAGTCCGATATCAATGCTGTGCGGTCCGCAGCGAAACGGGTCGGCCAGGGCGCGGTCTATGCGTTGATGCAGGTTTTCGACCAGCGCCTTGTCGGCCTGATGGCACAAAATCGCAAACGCGCCGCCAGCCAGTCTGGCCAGATAATATTGTTCGGGAGAGGGGCTGGCTGCGATAACCAGGGCAAGACGGCGGGCGACTTCGCAAATGACATTGTCGCCGCTGTCGAAGCCCAGGGTTTCGTTGATCGTTTTCAGGCGTGCCAGGTCCATCAACAGCACGGCCTGATGTTTCAGCGATTGCGTCGTCACCGCATCGGCCAGTTGTCGCAGCATCAGCGTGCGGTTAGGCAGGTCGGTCAGGGCGTCGTAATACGCCAGATGCTCGATTTCTTTTTCACGCTGGCCGATCGCCTGCGCCATCGCATTCAGGGCTTCGCCGACGCGCGCGACTTCTTCGGTCTTGGTTTCCGGCACACGCGAGTTGTAGTCACCCTGGGCAATGCGCAGGGCGCTGGTTTCCATACGCGCCAGCGGCCGCACGACACTGCGGGTGGTCAGCCAGGCCAGCAGTGCGGCCACGACCACGGCCAGCGCCGACAGAATGGCAACTAACATGCCGGTGCGTTCAAAATCTTTTTGCGCTTCCGACTGATGTTGCTGGATCAATGCCTGTTCGCGGTTGAGCAGGATTTGCGATTCCTGCAGCATGGCTGTCAGCGCCGGTTGTACTTGTTTGATGAAAGTGGCTTTGGCCGCGTCCTGGCCGTCCTGTTCCAGCTGGTTGACGGTGTCCAGATAATAGTCCTGATAAATCTGGCGTTTTTCTTTCAACGAGCGCAGGTTTTGCAATTGCTGGGCGTCATCCAGCGACTGCTCCAGTGACGTAATCAGGGTATCGATTTTGCGGTTGGTGGCGTCGACGGCCGCATATTCCGGCTCGCGCAAAGCACGCGGCACGGTCAGCATTTGCAGCAGGGCGCGGCTGATGTTTTCGGTGGACAGGCTGAGCGCCTGCACATGCAGCAGGCTTTGCATTTCGATCTGAGCGAATTTTGTGCTCAGGTCCGTCATCTTGCGGATCTGCGTCACCGGCAGCAATAACACGATCGTAAACAGCCCGAGCAGGGCGGCATAGCTTAAAGCCAGTCGCATCCCTATCCGGCGTAGTCGAAGAAAATGAATGAGCCGGTCTTTTTTAGTGTGCATCGTCAGCGTCGTTAACTTGGTCAGGTGAAATGGTTGCGCGTCTGTCTTGTGACAGAGAGATCATGCCTTATGGTCATGCAGGATACAAGCGCACATCGTCATTCTGCCGCCATTCTGCCGCCTTTCCGAGGCGTTGGAATGCCTGCCTGTCGGCGCCTTTCGTCGCGCTGCCAGATACAAAAAAGGCGGCGAAAACATATTCCGCCGCGTTCTGCCGCCGATCCGAGGTGCCTTGCGGCGTGCGCCAATGCGTCAGCATGATGGGGCGTTGGAAATATACTCCCCATAATTTATTAAAAAAATGCCTGAATGCGCAGGCAGTTGGTGCGGGATGAAAAAATACTATAGGGGAGTATTGTTTATCCATCGCTCAAATAAGCATTTCCCGCGTTGTTGTCGTCTGCTGCGTACACGCTTGTTGCATGCTATTGTGCTGCCGTGTCGCTGCGGATGCGTTTGCTGCAGGCGGGCACAAGTGTA
>JAGWUK010000512.1 GCA_028868455.1 Burkholderiales bacterium
AGGCCGGAACCGTCGGTCACGGTATCAAGCAGTGCGATCAATGAGCGCGATAAAGCTGTTTGCGCCGGGTAGACGTTGTCAGGACTTGCCTGCGCTTCCTGTGCCGCCTGTATGGCCTGACGGACTGCGTCCAAGGATTTTTTGGTGCCCAGTGCCGCCCCTAACTCGGCGTCGGTTTTTTCCAGATGCTGGAATGCCTGCTCAAACCGACCGCGTTGCGTCGCCAGATCGCTGGCCTCATCGCCAAACGCCGCACGCCGTGCTTGTGTGCCCCAGGCATTGGCGGCGTCCAGTACGCCATAGACTTCTTTGGCATAACGCACACCTAAACGCTCGTTCGAAACGAATTTCAGATTGTCTTTACTGGATACCGTGTACGCAACGAACAACCAGGTCAGCGGTAACAAAAATGCTGCTGAAATCAGCAGCATTTTTGCGGGAAATCGCAATTGCCGCATCAGCGCCGCGCCGGGCCGCCACAAGCTCAGATTGACGACAAATGCACGCATGTTTTTCATAGATCAATTACCTTCACGCCAGATTAAATATGAACGTATATTGTCTTAACAAAGGCCACCCGTGCTGATGCAGATTAGAATATTTAACATTCGTTGTTTTTATCTGAATCAAGTTTAAGCAAAATCAAATGAAATCTTGACGACAATGCGCACCTCGCCGTCGATTCAAAAGAATCTCGCGCCATTTTTGACGGAATTTTGAGTTTAGGACTCCCTCGATATTGATCAAGACGGACTTGACGACAAAGCCACACTTCTCGCGATCAGCACCCATAACGCCGCTTTGACGGTTATGCATGTGTTCCGGCTTCAAATAATATTTCTTTCCAGTAACGGCTGATTATTCCGTATCCTCTGCGCGGATAAAGCGCTTAAATCCAGTGAATGCGATTGCCCTTCCACCAGCCATTCGGCAATGCCGCGACCGACTGCCGGTGATTGCTGCAAACCGTGGCCACTAAAGCCGTTTGCCAGCAAGAGATTCGCCAATACCGGATGCGGGCCGAGAATCGCGTTCTGATCAAATTCGTTGTATTCGTAGTAGCCTGCCCAGGCGCGCTGCATGCGCAAGGCCTCGAAACCGCTCACCCGCGATGCCAGAATTTCCCAGGCTTGCTCGAATTGCGCATAATCGACTTCCAGCGGGACATCGTTGTCATCCTGCGCTGGCGGCAGGCCGCACAGCCAATACGCACCTTCCGGGCGGAACCACAGGCCGGACGGATCGATCACCAGTGGGCAATCCGGCGTCTGCGCCGGACTGGATACGACAAACACACAACGGCGGCGACCATAGACAGGCAGCTCAAAGCCGGTATCCTGCATGACATGACGCGCCCAGGCACCGGCGGCGTTGACGGCCCAGTCGCAAGCGATCTGGCGGCCATCGCCAAGCCGTACGGCGGAAACGCGCTGGCCGTCATGTACCAGCCCTTGCGCTTCGGCCTGTAAATACTGCACGCCGAGACTACGTGCCTTTTGACGAAACGCCATCAGCAGACCGTAGCCATCAAACCAGCCTTCTCCCTGCAAACCCAGCGATCCCAATGCCAGATCGTCGGTCGTCAGCCAGGGAAAACGCTGACGTAATCCGTCCGGGTCAAGCAAGGCGGTCTGCACACCGTGCGCAGTTTGCATTGTGTGATTGGCGCGCAAATCGGCGACACCAGCAGCGCTGGCCAGATACAGATAAGCACGTTCGACCAGGCCGATGTCAGGTGCCTGACCGTCTACCGCCAGATAGCGGTCAATGTGCCGCAAAAATTCAAAACCATATTGCGAAATCGCGATGTTGACCGGCGTACTGAACTGCTGTCGTATCGAACTGGCCGATAAAGCCGATGAGGCCTGCGCATAAGTCGGATCACGTTCCAGCACCGTGATCTTGCCTGCGAATTGCGGATGCACCGCCAGAAAATAGGCAATGGCACTGCCGATCACGCCACCGCCGATAATCACTACCTGTCCTCGTTCCAATTGCTGTCCTTTCGCATTGTGTGGCGCTTGCGCCTGATCGGTATTGCACGACAATGACTTTACCTTAATTGCGCAGCGTTTCCTTTCGTTCCATGACGACAAAAGGCAGGTTCACAACAAAGCGTTGGGTTCGGTGCACTGCACAGGCGATTCTCTACAACAGCGGGTCATAAACCGGTATTCTTCAGTCAGGCGCATTGGCTGAGAAAAGGATCATCATGGCAGTTATCGGACCTGACGTAACACTCCACCCCACCACGTATGTGCACGATTCGGCGCATCTGTATGGCAAGATCAGCATCGGCGAATACGCTTCGATCTGGGTCAATGTCGTCGCCCGTTCCGAGCATAAAGAAATCGTTATTGGCGCTTACACCAATATCCAGGATTTCGTCATGCTGCATATCGGCGACCAGACGCCGACCATCATCGGCCAGCATTGCTCCATCACGCACCACTGCACGATCCACGGTTGCACCATCGGTGATAACTGCCTGATCGGCATCAACGCCACCATCATGGATCGTTGCGTCATCGGCGATAACTGCATCATCGGCGGCCATACTTTTTTAAAAGAAGGCACGATCATTCCGCCCAACTCCATCGTGATGGGAACGCCCGGCAAGGTAGTCCGTACGCAAAATAATTATGTGCGTAATCGTCTGAATGCGTATATGTACTACCGCAATGCACTGGCCTACGCCGAAGGCAATTATCGCGAATGGGATCACGCCGAATTTCCAGCCAAGGCACTGGCGGAAATCGCCAGACTGAATACGGAACTGGAAGCGCTGGACACTTCTTGCTGACGCCGTTTTCCGGCACAATGCAGCAGCGCGATGCAAGCTGGCGCGACCAATGTGATCTCCGGCGCGGTTGACGCTGTACCAAATAGGAAAGGGCAGTTGTGATGCATCCTCTCAGCAAATTCTTTCAGCGTCTGTTTGGCACATCCGAAACCAGAACGGAAACCGACAGCGCACCAGCTTCAATAACATCCACGGCGTCAACACCGGCAATGACTGCAAGCCCGGCCACCACAGCAACCACGACAGCGCACAGCGGACTGCCAGCACAACCGCTTGCACCG
>JAGWUK010000513.1 GCA_028868455.1 Burkholderiales bacterium
ATGCAAAACGGGCAGGTCTGGAATTGGTACAGGGCCAGGCGCTGACATGCGGCATCCACTTGCTCTTGTTGGGCAACTGCGCGCGCGATGCCTTGCGGCCTGGTCAGGCGTTCTTTGAGCAGCAACAACGGGCCAAGGACGAGACGTACTAATCTGAAAAAGCTTTTCATGGGAATGTCGATCAGGTGGATGGTGAATAAGGCGTGAAGCCGGCATTGTAAACGACATTCCGTGCTATCTGAATTTGTCGCATGCTGGCACGATCCAATCGTTAAACATCGCTACAAGCAGTGATATTGCTTGCGGCTGGTCTGTGCTCGCCCTATATTGATTTATATCGTTTATGTAAATTTCTAGCGATATTGGGAATGACGCAAAACTGCCCCGGTGGTGTATAGCGCTTCATCATGCGATGTGTACGGCCTTCGTCGCTATGCGCTATGCCTTGCTGGAACGATTTTGCATAAGTCCTGGATATATCTTTTGCGGAGGCCAGTATGATCAGCCACAGCATCTTTATCGCGGGCATGCTTTACTGTCTTGGCGTCAGCGCGAGCGAAGTGCCGGAGACCGGACGCTGGCAGGATCTGGAATACACCGCGAAAGCCGTCAATCAAAGCACGGCAATCCAATACCGTGAAACAATTGCCATGCTGTCCAAAGCGCGACAACTGGATCAGGATCCAGCCTTGCTCAAACGTGTGCAGCGTATCAGTAAAGGATTGATACGGATTGCGGCCCAGATTAAACCGGATAGCAAGCGCTGGAAGTGGGAGATTCATCTGACGTCGTCGCCGGACGTGGATGCGCTGTGCATGGCTGGTGGAAAAATCCTGATCGGCAGTGCATTCGTACATCGTTTGCACCTGAACAATGGCGAACTGGCGACATTGATCGGGCACGAAATGGCGCATGCGGTCGCAGAGCATCATCGCGAAGAATTATCCGAGGTTTTGCACATCAACGCGCAACCTGGCGACAGCCTGGATTTAATGGCTGAGCGCCTAAGAACAGATTTTTCTTTGCAACTGAAACTTGCTGACTTGTCCAATACGCAGGAACGTGAAGCCGACCATATCGGCATGATCATGGCGCATCAGGCTGGCTGGCCCAAAAAAGATATTCTGAACTTTTATCTGAAACTGGCGAAAACGGATAACAATGCCGTGATTTCCAGCAGTTACCCCGCATTCAGAACCAGAGTGAGTCTGGCCAAGGCATTGAATGCACTGTGGAGAAAATAGCACTGGTCAGTGCCCAGGCAAATAATTTACACAGCGGCAGAAACAAAAGGCGCATATTGTTCAATATGGCGCCTTTCTTTTTTTCTAGCTAGCTTTAACTGGAATCCGCTCCAGCACCGCCAGCAACAATGTCCAGTACTGGCCGACCGTCTCAATATTGACCATTTCATCCGGCCCATGCGGATAACGTATGGTCGGGCCAATCGACACCATGTCCAGATCGGGATAGTGTTTCTTGAACAAGCCGCATTCCAGACCAGCATGAATCACCATGATTACCGGTTCTTTATGATAAATACTTTGGTAGGTATCCTTCACGATCGTCATGACGGCAGAATTGGTATCTGGTTTCCAGCCCGGATAGCAACCTGAAAAAGCAATCTGCGCGCCCGCCAGATTGCTCAGCGATTGCAAATGGCTTTCAATATTTTCCCGGCCACTATCAATTAATGATCGGATCAGACACAGGATGCTGATCTGATTTTCATGCGTGCTGATGACACCGACATTTAAAGAACTCTCAGTCACGCCGGGGATTTCGTCGCTCATGCGCATGACGCCATTCGGGCAGCTATTGATCAGGTCGATCAGCGCGCTTTGCGTTGCTGCAGTCAATGTCTGCGCTGGCGTTGCAATCGGGCTTAACGTCAGTTTCAGCGCAGGTTCTGTGCTGGCTAACTCGGTTTGTAAAAGTTCCTGATAGTGCAAAACACGCTGCTGCAATAATGCTGTCTGTTGCGCAGGGAGCGTAAAACTGCATTGTGCTTCGCGTGGAATGGCATTGCGCAGAGACCCACCTTTGATTTCTGCCACGGCGATTCCCAGTTCTTTGGCATGACCAGCCAGAAAGCGTGCCAGCAATTTATTCGCATTGCCACGACCCAGATGGATATTCACGCCGGAATGTCCGCCTTTTAAACCAGAAATCGCCAACGTAAATGCAGGCTGGCTGGCGTCCACAGTTTGCCAGCCGATCGGCAGGCTGATCTCTGCATCGACACCACCAGCGCAACCCATGTAGATTTCACCTTCCTGCTCAGAATCGGTATTGATCAGGATCTCGGCGTCCAGCATGCCGGCCTGCAAGCCAAAGGCGCCTGTCATGCCAGCCTCTTCATCGACCGTCAGCAAGACTTCCAGCGGGCCGTGACGAATATCGTCAGAACCGAGGATTGCCAGTGCGGAGGACATGCCGATGCCGTTGTCTGAACCCAGCGTTGTGCCGCTTGCTTTGACCCATTCGCCGTCTATCCAGGGTTGAATCGGATCGCGTTCAAAGTCGTGGACTTTGTCGGCATTTTTTTGTGGAACCATGTCCAGATGCGCCTGAATGACGACTGTTTTGCGGTCTTCCATTCCGGCAGTGGCCGGTTTGCGTATGATTAAATTGCCGACATGATCGACGACGACCGGTAAGCCGCGTTGTTTTGCCCAGTCCTGAATAAACGCGCTCAGTGCGGCTTCGTGTTTGGAGGGGTGCGGAATGGCGCAGATTTGTTCAAACCACTGCCACAAAGGACGTGGAAAAAGCTGATTGAGTTCTGTTGCTGTTGTCACTATGATTTTCCGGTTAAATCCCTTAATATATTGGGATCAGGGGTCGCAAGTTTAGCATAGGCTTGTCATTTTCCTGAACTTGATCTGCCTTGGCGAAATGACTTTTCCGGTACACCTCGTTCGACGAGTTGCCATCACGCCATTGGAGTGATTTCACACAAATTTTTTGATAAAGAAAGGAGGAAATATGGAAGTCAGTTTGTACGCCGTTTGGTGCGTACGTACATTTGGTATAGCTGCCAGCTCTTGTTCCGGTTCCATCGCGCTGCGATAACCTGATTC
>JAGWUK010000514.1 GCA_028868455.1 Burkholderiales bacterium
AATGATCATACTGAGGGTGAGTATATTTTAATGCCGCTTTAAATACGGGCGTATTGGGGCGAAATTTTAATATACTCCCGGTATTAATCAAAGTGTACTGAGATCCATATCGGGCGTGAATTCGCCTTCAGCTTCTTTGACGATCGCCTGTCCTGCCACGATGTGGGTGCCGTTAAAACTGAGTGTTGGTGATCCATATAATTCCCAGCCCTGATTCAATGCCTTGGTGACGCGCAGGCAAAATTGTTTGTCGTCGGGGCCAGTCAGGTAGCGATACAGTTTCATCGTGTTTCCTTGTGAATTGAACGGGGACAAAAGCCATTGCGCCTGGGGGCGGCGATGGGCGCATTTGGCTCAGAGCGCCATAGTTTAGCTGCTTCTGTCTGCCGTTGCTGTGCACACTACTTCTGCGTCAAGCGGGCGTCATTCTCGTCATCCCATATTTGCGTATAATGCGCTTGCCGGGTTTTCCGGCAGGTTGTACGTCTTCAGGGCGGGGTGAAACTCCCCACCGGCGGTAAATCCTGATGCCAGTTTATGCATCGGGACAAGCCCGCGAGCGCTTGTGCAAACAAGGACAGTTTTGGGAACAGAACTGGCCGCGCAAGGTCAGCAGATCTGGTGTGATTCCAGAGCCGACGGTCATAGTCCGGATGAGAGAAGATGCGCCAAACGTCATGTCGCGGTGGAATTTTGTCGTGCGCATTTACCATGCGCAATGGGCACATTCCTCTGCGGGCGTCTGGCTATTCGTAACAGACAACAAAGTGTTGGTATTGAGGCGGCGTGCCATATGGTTCGCCCTGCGTCGCGCTATCGGCGTGTCACAGGGGAATGTCCATGCGGTATTGCTACTGTCTATGCCCGCACTGCGTTATCTCTATCCCTGAAACGTCTTTTGCACATACTTTTTTGCTGGAGCGTTTCAACATGTTTAATCAATCTGATTTACCTCTATCCCTCGTCTCCGTTGATCCGGAAACCATTCCCCAATTGCCGTTTGCGCAACGCCTGCCGCGTGCATTGGCGGACTTGCGTGCAGGGCGACCAGTATTGCTGATGGATGATTTTGACCGCGAGAATGAAGCCGACCTCATCATCGCCGCCGAAAAAATCAACACCGAGTCCATGGCAAGACTGATCCGTGATGGCAGTGGCATCGTGTGCCTTTGCCTGACCGACGACAAATTGCAGCAGCTCGCCTTGCCGCCGATGGTCGCGCATAACGAAAGTCGCTACGGTACGGCATTTACCGTTTCCATCGAAGCCAGACAAGGCGTCAGTACCGGTGTGTCAGCTGCTGACCGCGTGACCACGATCCGTGCGGCAATCGCGCCGCAGGCACAACCGCAAGACCTGGCGCGCCCCGGTCATGTGTTTCCGCTGCGCGCAGCGCCGGGTGGCGTGCTGAGTCGTCGCGGTCATACCGAAGGCTCAGTCGATCTGGCACAAATGGCGGGTCTGCAAGCCGCCGCCGTGTTGTGTGAGCTCATGAATCCGGATGGCAGTATGGCCAAAGGGGCGCAAATCATGGAATACGCCTTGCTGCATGATCTGGTGATTTTGTCGATTGACGAGCTGGTGCGTTATCGCAAGGCACAAGGCGAAACACCCGCTTAATCGCCGCTTTGATGTTGACCGGGGTGGCATAGACTGAGCTTTCTGTCCCGGTCAGGAGCCTTGCATGTTTTTTTTGAAATCTGAGTGCGGCCAGCGTTTCTGGTTAAAGCCATTGCTATTGGCTTTGCTCATCCTTGCCCCCTTGCTGGTGCTGGCCGCGCCCGCCGACTGGTATCGCTGGCGCAGCAAGATCGATCAATCCGAAGTCTGTTCACAGACGTCGCCCGGCGATGGCTGGGAAAAATTCTCTGGCCCGTATCGCGATGCGCGTTGTGAAAAGCCGAAAAGAAAAGTCGATTTTCCGCCGACGAAGTAACACTCGTCGTTTGCCGATGGCGCAATGTGCTTTTGGGGCATCCGATGACTGCCAAGCCTGAGAGCGGCTATTTCATTCTTCTGAATTGACGGGCAAACACGACGCAGCTTCATGTATTGCCGATTGCCTCCATCCGGATAATAAGGCTGGCGCAAAACCACGTTGCGCCAATGCTAAATCAACTTCTGCTTGCATTGATGACTATGTCATGCGCTCGTTTCGAACGACGCTGTCCGCAGGATAAAGATCAGAAGCAAGGTCAGAAAATAGATCAGGAAAAAGGAGTCGTCATGCTCAATGAGCGCGAGGCAGAAAGCTGCTATCCGGGGCAATTCATCACCATAGAATCCCACCACAGTCGGCTGATGGACGGCAATCGCATGGACAGCTTTAAAGCCGCCATACAGCATCGCGTGTTCGCTGGTGCCAAAGTGCTGGAACTGGGCGGCGGCACCGGAGTCTTGTCCTGGTTCGCTGCACAGACCGCAGCCAGGGTCTATTGCGTGGAACTGAATCCTGAGATGGCGCACGAAGCACGCCGCCTGTTAGCACGCAACCAGCATGGTGACCGCGTTGACGTCATCCATGCCGATGCCTTTGACTATCTGCCGCCGGAACCGGTCGATGTTCTCATTTGCGACATGATCCATGTTGGCATGTTGCGCGAAAAACAAATCGAATTGCTGGAGGATTTCAAGCGACGCTATCTGGCAAAATTCGGCGGCCCTTTGCCAGTTTTCATTCCAGAAGCGGCGGTGATGGCAGTGCAGCCCCTGCAGCAGAATTTTGATTTTTCGGGTTATCAGGCACCGATTATTCAGTTTCAACAACCCGGCATGTTCTTGGCCGATACGCTGGAACTGGCGCAGCCGGCTTTGTACAGCATTCTTGATTTCAACGAGACCAACGACCTGCACATAGGCTGGGAAGGTCAGTTCACGATAGAACAGGCTGGCACTGTCAGTGCATTGCGTTTCGTTACCAAAAATATTCTGGCCGTATTGATGGAATCCGCCTCCACCCTGGACTGGCGCAATCCGTATATGGTCTTGCCTCTGGACGTGCCGTTGAAAGTTCGGGCCGGCGATATTCTGGAAGTGCGTTTTCAATATCAGTGTGGCGGCTCTGTCGCTGA
>JAGWUK010000515.1 GCA_028868455.1 Burkholderiales bacterium
ACACCTAACCCGCCCACGGCCAGATTGCCACGAATTTCACTGCCTTGCGGAATGCGCGCCAGCGAAAAAGGAACGACTTTTCCACCAATCAGCAGAATGCGTTTATCGCCGGCCACGATTTCAGGGATATACCGCTGAACCATGATCGTGCGATGCCCGTTTTCTGTCAGCATTTCTATCACGGAGCCCAGATTCATCCCATCTTCACGGATGCGGAAGACACCGATGCCGCCCATGCCATCCAGCGGCTTGAGAATAATATCCTGATGCAACTGATGAAACTGCCGAATCCTCTGCACGTCGCGCGTCACCAGCGTAGGCGAGGTAAATTGACTGAATTCGGCAATGCTCAGTTTCTCATTGTGATCGCGGATCGCCGCCGACCGGTTAAATACCTTCGCTCCCTGTTTTTCGGCAATTTCCAGCAGATAGGTCGCATAAATGTACTCCATGTCGAACGGTGGATCTTTACGCTGAAGAACCGCATCGAACGCACTCAAAGACATGGATTCTGCCGCTTCCATGCTGAACCAGTTTTGCTTGTCGCCCGTCAACGTAAAGCGCCGCACATTGGCAACCACGGTACCACCTTCCAGCGCCAGACTTTCTGGCCCCAGCGTGTACAGCGTATGTCCTCGGCGAAATGCTTCCGCCATCATGGCGTAGGTGGAATCTTTATAGATTTTGAACTGCGATAAAGGATCGGTCAGAAAGGCGATTTTCATTTGTGCACTCGGCAGTGAGGCGTTGCCGCCCCTACGGATTAATAAATTTCCGGATTCGGATCAGTTTTTTCCAGCTCCAGCGATGCCGCTAACAAGGACAATCGCGCCACCACACCATATAAGTAAAAACGATTTGGCGCCGCCGTGCCTGGCTTCGCCTGCATATCGGGAACCACATGCTGCTGCGCAAAGGCCAGAGGCACAAAATGCATGCCCGGCGCATTCAGATTTTCATCCACACCCAGCTCTTCATGAACCCGGTAGTAGCCGCCAACAACATAGCGATCAATCATGCATACGACCGGCTCAGCGACCGATTCGTTAATCTGCTCAAAGGTATACACGCCTTCCTGCACGATCAACTCGTGAATTTCTACGCCATCTTTGACCACAGACATCATATTGCGCTGCGCGAGATCCAGGTCGCGCACCTCTTTGGAATCATGCACAGTCATGATGCCCTTGCCATAGGTGCCGGCATCGGTTTTGACGATCACAAATGGCTTTTCCTTGATGCCATATTCTTTGTATTTTTTGCGGATTTTTGCCAGCACGGTATCAATCGTCGCGGCCAGCGTATCTTCACCGGTGTGTTCCTGTAAATTTACGCCACTGCATTTCGCGAAAAAAGGATTCAGCATCCACGGATCAATATCCACCATTTTGGCAAACTTTTTCACTACCTCGTCATACGCGGCGAAGTGATTACTCTTGCGGCGCAGCGCCCATCCGGCATGTAAAGGCGGCAGCAAAGTCTGCTCATTGAGGTCTTCCAGAATGGCCGGAATACCTGACGACAAATCATCATTCAATAAAATGGTACAAGGGTCGAAATTCTTCAACCCAAGACGACGACCATTGGCGGAGCGCTCTAACGGTTCCAGCATTAACTGACTGCCGTCTGGCAAGGCAATCGGCGTTGGCTCAGTGATATCTTTAGACAAAGAACCCAGCCGCACATTCAAACCGGTCTGCCGAAAAATTTGCATCATCCTGGCAATATTCTGCAAATAAAACGCACTCTTTGCGTTGGTTTCCGGTATCAACAATAAATTCTTTGCATCTGGACAGTACTTCTCAATGGCAGCCATCGCGGCCTGCACCGCCAGTGGCAGCATTTCCGATGCCAGATTATTAAATCCGCCGGGAAACAGATTTGCATCGACCGGCGCCAGTTTAAAGCCGGCATTACGTAAATCCACGGAACAATAAAATGGTGGCGTGTGCTCCTGCCATTCCAGACGGAACCAGCGTTCAATCGCTGGTGTCGCTTGCAGAATTTTCTTTTCGAGATCGAGTAAAGGCCCATTCAGGGCGGTGACGAGATGCGGAACCATATTGACCTTGTATTGAGCAGCTTGGAATGTCGGAGAAAGTGCGGGAAAGACATCGCCCGCATCCGGCCGACAACGCTTAGATGGCTTTGATAACTTGGGGCGAAATCCAGATAATCAAGGCAAAATCGCCGTCATCAAACGATCACGCCGATTTTGCCAGCAAGTGGAAGTGTTCAACTACCGGCGGCGCGGCAAAGTAAGGGCCAACGATCGCCCGCCACTGAATAAATGCCGGAGATTCACGAAAATCGATCGTGTGATTTTCCAGCGTCTCCCAAAAAATCATCAGGACATAACGCTCTGGAGACTCAATGCCTTTATTGATTTTATAGCCACAAAACCCCTTGGCCTGAGAAATGACTTCGTTCAGACCACGCTGTATAGCCTCGTCAAATTCAGCTTGTTGGCCTGCTTGGATGCGGATATCGGCAAGTTCGAGAATCATAGTGCATGCTTTCAAATGGGAGGACTTGCACAAACTTGCTCCAGCGAGGCTTGGCGACGGCGGTCATACTTATCATACGACGAGCAGCCACAATCCCGAAGACGCAGTTTGCACCATTCCTGAGATGAAAAAAATCGGAATACGCAGATTATCGCACCGATCACACCATTCCTCTGTCGCACAACTCTTTCTTGCAATAAGCATAAAAAACTGGCGCAGCGACCAGGCCGGGCAAACCAAACAAAGTTTCCATCACAAGAATGGCGGTCAGTAATTCCCACGCTCTGGCATTGATCTGCGAACCGATAATTCTGGCGTTGAGGAAATACTCCGCCTTGTGGATCAAAATCATGAAAACCAGTGAAGCCACAGCAATATTGAGCGAATGCGATAAAGCGACGATGACGATCACCGCGTTAGAAACAATATTGCCAACCACCGGTATCAGGCCAGCAATAAACGTAATCGCAATCATGGTCTTGGTTAAAGGCAGATGCACGCCGGCCAGCGGCAACACCAACCAAAGAAAGATTCCGGAGAGCACCGTATTTATTAACGATAT
>JAGWUK010000516.1 GCA_028868455.1 Burkholderiales bacterium
TTGCAATTGCATACCGAGGCAACCTCATTCAGCGGCGCACGGCTTGATATGTTGCCCGTGCTTTGCCTTCGCGCGAAAACGATACTGCAAACGGATTTTGCCGCCATTTGTCTGCTCAATGATGCAGGCACCGAAGCCAGTTGTATTCTGGTTGGCGCAGAATCGTCAGTAGGCACTGAATATAAAGTCGCGCTATCACCTTCGACGTCTCTGTTCCAGTTCCTGCACAGCGAGAACAATGTCGTCGTGCTCGACGATCTGGATCAACATCCGGCTTTCGACGCCTATCGTGCAGTAGTGAACCAGATTGCAGTACGGTCACTGATGGCAATTCCTGTTTGCGTGCATGGCGAAGTTGTTGGCAAATTACTGCTTGGACAGAATAACCAGCGCCGTGCATGGACGGATGATGATCGGCTCTTTGCCCATGATTTGGGTGGCTTGATACAACAAGCTTTATGCAAAAAAGCGCACCATCAGTTACAGCATGAAATGGAATTGCGGGTACAGCAAAGGACGGCAGAGCTTAGTTTGCAAACCATGCAACTGGAGCTCGCACAAAGAAATATCTATCAGCTCAGCGAAATCGGTCGTGAAATTACTTCCAGCCTGGATCGCGAAATCATCATGGACATCGTGTACCGTCATGTGCATGATCTGATGGGAGCTGAAGTGTTTGCTGTCGGTCTGTATCGTCCCGAACAAGGGTTGATAGAGTTTCCTTGCAATATCCTGCGCGGCGATCACATGTTGCCGTATTCGCGCAATATCAATGAACCGGATTTGTTATCGGCCTGGTGTGTCAAACATCAGAAAGAAATTTTCATCAACGATATTTTTTCCGAATACCAGCATTACATCAGTCGCAGCGGGCTCGACAAACTGACCGTTGACGCCTCCTATCCGGACGGCAAACCGAAGATGGTCCCGGTTTCGCACATCTATGCGCCGATGATCATCAAGCATCGCGTCACCGGGGTCATCGCCATCCAGAGCACAGCCAAAAATGCGTTTCAGCGCATGCATGTCGACATGGCCGTAACACTGGCAGCGTACACCGCGATTGCGCTGGATAATGCTGATACCTATCAGCAGCTCGTGAATACGCAGCAAATTCTGGTCTCGCAAGAAAAACTTGCTGCACTCGGTGCGCTGGTTGCCGGTATTGCGCATGAACTCAACACGCCTATCGGCAATAGCCTGCTGACTGCCAGCACCTTGCAGGAACAATCGAATCAGTTCATGAAAAAAATGGCGGCAAATAGTTTGCGCAAGTCCGACCTGACGACGTTTGCCGCCATCGTCAACGAGGCCAATGAACTATTGATGCGTAACCTGACCAATGCCGGCGATCTCGTCAGCAGTTTCAAGCAAGTCTCGGTCGATCAGACCAGCCAGCAGCGGCGCGCCTTTAATCTGGCACAAACCACGCACGAAGTTGTGCGCACGCTGTCCAACCAGATCAGCAAGCAGGGACATACGCTGGAAGTCGATATTCCACCCGATATCATGTTCGACAGTTTTCCCGGTCCTTATGGCCAGATTCTGACGAACTTCATCCTCAATGCCATGTTGCACGGCTTTGAAAATATCGCGCACGGGCAAATGCACCTGAGTGCCAGCATGACCAACAGCGGTCAGGTGCAGATTATTTTTTCCGACAACGGGCGCGGCATCCGGGAAGAAGATTTACGCCGCATCTTCGATCCCTTCTTCACCACCAAACTGGGGCGTGGCGGTAGCGGGCTGGGGCTCAGCATCGTGCATAATCTGGTGACCACCATCATGGGCGGCAAAATCGATGTCAGCAGTGTGTACGGCAGCGGCACGCGATTTACACTGCTGTTGCCGCTCAAACCTTAGTGCCCGATTCCGCCAGCAACTGCAATCCCAGGACACGCAGACTGAGCGTTGCCAACTCTTGCACCATCTGCTCCTGATTCAGGCGCCCGTCCGGCCGGTACCAGGTGTACATGAAACCGGGCAGGCTGCATGCAGCCAGGGCGGTAATGCGGGTTTCATTAAAATCCAGCATGCCATCGCGCCGCCCCTGTTCGAGCAACACACATAGCCGGTCATAAAACTGCTTGGCCAGCTTGTTCTGTTTGCGCAGATACGCGGCACTGTATACCTGCGGTTCGCGGTACCCGAAAAATGCGGAAGGATAATGTGCAATGGTCGAGCGGATCAGGCGCTGTATGCCTTCGATAATTTTTTCATGCGCAGCACGCGCATCGTCCTCCGGAAAATCCATCGCCGTCAGACAGGCCAGGGTTGGCCGCCAGGACAGGGTTTCAAAAATTTCCAGTTTGTTTTTGAAGTAGTAATACACAAACGGTTTGGTCACGCCCAATTCACCGACGATCTGCTCCATCGTCGTCTTCGCATAACCCTGCACAAAAAAAAGTTGCTCGGCAACTTGCAAAATACGTTCGCGTTTTTCATCGGTGCCTACCGTCGCAATTTTTTGCCTGCCGCGGGCGGTGCTGGTTTTATTCATGGTCTATCCCTCAATGTGCGGGATTGTAGCATTCGCGCCGCGTCGGTCAGTGGCATTTATACCCGTCAGTATACTAATTATACTAATCGGTATAATATTTCCAGAACCTTGCATTTCAAAATCACTAAAAATAGAGACAACGCCATGCCTGCCACTTCTGCCACTTCTGCTATGTCAGCCACGTCCGAACTTTTGCACGAGCAATTGCGCCAGCACGCACAGATGCAGCCCGACAAGCCCGCCTATATCTGGTATGGCACCGTCATGAGTTTTGCCGAACTCGATCGCGCCAGCGATGCCTTTGCCGCGCATTTGCAGGCGCTGGGCATACGCCAGGGCGAACCAGTTGCCCTGTTCATGAACAATTGTCCGCAATATGTCATCGCGCATTACGGTATCCAGAAAATGGGTGGCATCGTCTGTCCATGCGGGCCCTTAAACAAGGAACATGAGCTGGAATATCAGCTCAAGGACATGCAGGCACGCGTCATCGTGGCGGCCAGCAATCTTTTGCCCATCGTCGAAAAAGTGCGCGCCAGCAGCACGCTGGCATTTGTATTTGCGGT
>JAGWUK010000517.1 GCA_028868455.1 Burkholderiales bacterium
AAAAGCGATTGAAGAGGGTTTTGCGCATGCCTGGGCGACCATTCTCGATTCCAACGTGACCACCTTTATCGTCGGTCTGGCATTGTTGATTTTTGGCTCGGGTCCGATCAAGGGTTTTGCGGTCGTGCATTGCCTCGGTATTCTGACGTCGATTTTCTCCTCGGTGTTTGTGTCACGCGGCGTGGTTAATTTCTGGTACGGACGCCAGAAAAAACTGAGTTCCATTTCGATCGGCCAGATTTGGAAGCCGACCGATAGCGGATCGAAATAAACGCATCGCCAGATAAGGATTCAGGAACTCATTATGGAATTATTCCGCATTAAAAAAGACATTCCTTTCATGCGCCATGCGCTGATTTTCAATGTCATTTCTGCGCTGACTTTTGTCGCCGCCGTGTTCTTTTTGTTGCATCGTGGTTTGCATTTCTCTGTCGAATTTACCGGCGGCACCGTGATGGAAGTCAATTACGCGAAGGCAGCCGATGTCGATGCGATACGCAAAACCGTAGAAAGCCTCGGTTATGTCGATGCGCCGGTGCAGACGTTTGGTAAGGCGCAGGATGTTGTGATTCGCCTGCCGTTACCGAAAAAAGACGTAACATCCACCGATCAGACCAACCGCGTTTTGCAAGCTTTGCAAGCCAAGGATCCGGACGTCAAATTGCAACGCGTCGAACAGGTCGGTGCTCAGGTCGGTGACGAGCTGGCACACGATGGTTTGATGGCATTGTTATTTGTGGTGCTGGGGGTAGTGATTTATCTGGCGATCCGTTTTGAATGGAAATTTGCGATCGCAGCGATTGTCGCGAACTTGCATGACGTCGTGATTATTCTGGGGTTTTTCGCCTTCTTCCAGTGGGAATTCAATCTGTCGGTTCTGGCGGCGGTGTTGGCGGTGCTGGGCTATTCGGTGAACGAGTCGGTGGTTATCTTTGATCGTATTCGTGAAAACTTCCGCAAGCAACGCAAGATGTCGGTCAAAGAAGTCATCGACAGCGCGATTACCAGCACGATCTCGCGTACCATCATCACGCACGGTTGTACGCAGATGATGGTTTTGTCCATGCTGTTGATCGGCGGCCCGACGCTGCATTATTTCGCTGTGGCGCTGACGATCGGTATTTGTTTCGGTATTTACTCTTCCGTTTTCGTGGCGGCTGCCATCGCTATGTGGCTGGGCGTCAAACGTGAAGATCTGATCAAGCCGGTCAAGGAAAAAGACGACACCGACGGCGCCGTTGTCTAGAGCCGATTTGGTAACGGAACGTATATAAAGTCAAAGCCAGCCTGCGTGCTGGCTTTTTCTTTGTTAGCATTTCCGGCGGATATATTTATGGCAGGGCAAGTTGAGAGCAGAACTTGATCGACAAACAGCAACGACGAAAACCGTCTCGGTGGACAGATGCGCACTGATTTATTTGTCTGTCGTCATCCTGTCCTGCCGGAACGATTTTTTATCAGACCGATCAAATTCAAAAACTCACTGCGACCGCACTGGACAACAATAACATGAGTCAATTCAAAAACCTGACGATCGCTGCCGCCGTACTTGCGCTGGCTGCCGGCTCGTATCACTACCTGAAACCTGCCGCCAAAGCAGGTGACGACGCAATAACTTCCCCCGGCAAAGCAGGCAAGGCTCGCGCAGTATCGGTCTCGACGACACCAGCGATACGACGCGACTATGCGGTCAAAATTACGGCGAACGGCACTGTCTCATCGCTGAATACGGTCGATGTGCGTCCGCAAATTACCAGTACGATTGCCAAAGTACATATCAAGGAAGGGCAGTTTGTCCATGCAGGCGATGTCTTGTTCACGCTGGATAGCCGTAACGATGAAGTCAATCTGGTCAAGGCGCAGGCGCAATTGCAAAAAGACCTGGCGACGCTGGCGGACAATCAGCGACAACTGGAGCGCAGCAAGGATTTGCTGAGCAAAAAATTCGTTGCCCAGAGCGCGCTGGATTCCAGCCAGACTTTGGTGGATGCGCAGCGGGCGGTGGTTGCGTCAGATAAAGCAGCGGTGGCATCTGCGCGGGTTGCCTTAAGTTATAACCGTATCGTCGCGCCCTCGTCCGGACGGACTGGCCTGATTAATGTCTTCCCTGGCTCCCTGGTGCAGGCCAATACCACGGCCTTGCCGCTGGTGACGATTACGCAGATGGATCCGATCGCAATTACGTTCCCTCTGCCGCAAAGAAATCTGCCCGATGCACTGGAAAGCATGCAACGCGAGGACAGTTTTGTCACGGCCAGTTTGCCTGATAGCGGCCTGAAGTTTAAAGGCAAGCTGAAGTTCGTCGACAATGCCGTTGATGTCGCATCCGGCACGGTCAAAGTCAAAGCCGTTTTCGACAACAAGGAAATGAAACTCTGGCCGGGAGCCTATGCCGATCTGGAATTGAGTGTGCAAACGCTGAAAAATGTGGTGGTCGTACCGCAGGATGCCATCATCGCCGGTGTGCGCGGCAGCTCGGTGTATGTGGTTACTGCGGACGGAACAGCGCAGCAAAAACCCGTCACGGTTACGCATAGTTTCGGCCTGGATGCCGTCGTGACAGGCATCGAAGCCGGGGAAAATGTGGTGTTGGACGGTAAGCAGAATCTGCGTTCCGGCGTGCCGGTCAAAGTGCGCAATGACAGCGATGGCAGCGGCGCAAAAACTGGTGCCGGCAAAAAAACATCCGGCGGCAAGGCGGACCACGCAGCTTCTGCAGCGAGCGCATCATGAATTTGTCCGAGCTGTTTATCCGCCGTCCGGTGATGACGGTGTTGCTGAATTTGTCGATTGTCGTCGCTGGTGTTCTGGCCTATCGCTTTATTCCGATTGCTGCTTTGCCCAGCTATAACACGCCGGTCATCAGCGTCAGCGCCGACTTGCCCGGCGCCAGTCCGGAAACCATGGCAACCTCGGTCGCGTTGCCGCTGGAAAAACAATTCGCGACGATACCGGGCTTATCCGTCATCAGTTCCAGCAATACGCTGGGCAGTACTTCGCTGACGCTGGAGTTCGATCAGAACCGCAATATCGATGTCGCGGCGGTCGATGTGCAGGC
>JAGWUK010000518.1 GCA_028868455.1 Burkholderiales bacterium
CGTACTCTTCAGCGATTGCAGACTGCATAGCTAACGCGGATGTTTTCTTAAGAATGTCAGTTTCCGTTGCCATTTCCGGGATTCTCGCCGTTGAATATCAGTCAGCATCAATGACTGCGGCGCCAGAAGTTCCCATCTTTAAATACGAAATAACTGGCTCCGCCTACCATTAACGCAAGAACATACCAGACCAGAGCATAAACCAAATGATTATTGGGGAAAGAAATGACGGTTAAACCACCAACAGGAAATTGCGACTGGTCGCCAGCTCTCTGCGGGTGCTCTAAATGCGGACCGGCGTCGACATCGACAAAATAGCTGGCGACTTGGTGCAAGGAATGCGATTTGGCGATCGCGTTAATATCGCGTGAGTACCAGCGTTCCTGTGCGGGATCATTGCGTCGCAAAAACCCACCGCGCGGCTCAGACATTCTGAGTAAGCCGGAAATAGTGATGATATTTGGCACAGGCTCTGTAACACGGCCAGGTTCAGCCGCCGAAGATGTGCGTTGTTGATATTCCGATGCCAACCGACCTGGAATAAATCCGCGATTTACATAGACAATGCAATGGTCGTTCGTTTGAAAAGGGCTCATTACCCAAAATCCGGAGCCCAATTCAGTCGATGCCTGAACCAATGTATTCAACTGCGGCAAAAAGTAACCTGTCAGGCTCACATGCCGATATTCATCGGTCTGCGCTGTCACTGCCTGAGTGCGTGCACAGGCAGGAGCAGCAACTGGCGAGGCATGGACGCGTTGATTAACGCGTTCGATCAGATCAAGCTTCCAATGCAAACGCCTGACCTGCCATGTCCCCAATGAAATAAACAAAAGAAAAAACAAGCTGAAAAACAACGCCAGCGCTACCGTCTTTATTCTTGAATAAGGACGACGTCCTGCACACATGTCCGTCTCTGACGGAATGTCTTCCAGCTTGTCTGTTACTCCAATCATGGCATGGAGTGGCTATTTTTTTCTTCGCCGCTCACAGGAGCAAGATTGATTGATTCCGGCTGTGTTTCATGCATTGACTCATTCATCATCCCGGGCATCATATTGTGATTCAGGTGATACATCACCCACAGCGAACCACTCATCAGAATGATTACCAGCATGCTGGTAAACAATAATGCCAGCATAGACCAGCCGCCTTCTGATTTGGAGTTCATGTGCAGGAAATACACCATATGCACGACCACCTGAACCGCAGCAAAAACCAATAAAACGATACCCGTCGTACTCGACTTGCCGATCACCTTCCCCATCACCAGCCAGAAGGGGATCGCCGTCAGGATGACCGCAAGAATGAATCCGGTGGCATAGCTCTTCAAACTGCCATGGTCGGCATGCGTATGATGACCGTGACCATCGTGATGACTATGAGCGGCGCCATGCGCCATATGATCTTGATGCGCACTCACGGCAACACTCCCATCAGATAAACAAAAGTAAATACACCAATCCAGACCACATCCAGAAAGTGCCAAAACATTGACAAGCACATTAATCTGCGATTGTTTTCAGGGCTCAGGCCATGACGACTGATCTGGAACATCAGGGTAATCAACCAGATAATCCCGAAGCTGACATGCAAACCATGCGTCCCCACCAGAGCAAAAAACGAAGTAAGAAACCCACTGCGTTGCGGTCCGGCACCTTCGTGAATCAGATGCACAAACTCATACAACTCGAAGCCGATGAAACATGCGCCAAGCAAACCTGTAACACACAACCAGACCAGCGTATTACGCACTTTTTGCTTTTGCATTTCCAGCATTGCAAATCCATAGGTAATGGACGACAGCAACAGCAAAGAAGTATTTACCGCAACCAGTGGCAGATCAAACAATTCTGCCCCTGTTGGGCCACCAGCATAATTGCGCCCCAGTACGGCATACGCCGCAAACAGGCAAGCAAACACCAGGCAATCGCTCATCAAATACATCCAGAATCCGAGCAAAGTACCGTTTTCAGGATGATGTTCTTTTACGAAATAGCGGGAGGATGCATCGCCGCCTCCAATAGTTGAAGTGGTCATATCAGACATAGCTACTTTCCAGCAAACGAGTGCGTTCACCTTCGGTACGAACAACGTCGTCAGCCGGTATGTAGTAATCGCGGTTGTAATTAAAAGTATGAATAATGATGGCAGCCATCAGCATTGCAAAACCAATGCCAGCAACCAGCCACATTTGCCAGATCAAAGCAAACCCACAAACTGCACTGAACAAGGCAATAATGAAACCAGCGCCAGTATTTTTTGGCATATGAATATCGACGAATCCCTGCTGAGGACGAGCATACTGATTGCTCTTCATATCCGCCCAGGCATCGTTATCATGGACGCGCGGCGTAAAGGCAAAATTGTAAGCAGGTGGCGGTGACGATGTCGACCATTCCAAGGTACGACCACCCCAAGGATCGCCAGTGAAATCACGCAGAGAATCCCGGCGGATATAACTGACAACCAGTTGAATGACAAAGGAAGCAATTCCGAGTGCGATCAGGAACGCGCCAAATGCAGCCACCTGGAACCAGATTTGCAAAGATGGATCTTCAAAATGACTTAAGCGACGCGTCACGCCCATCAGACCGAGCACATACAAAGGCATAAATGCGAAGTAGAAGCCGATTGTCCAGAACCAGAAACAGCATTTGCCCCAGAAATTGTCAAGCTTGTAGCCGAATGCTTTCGGGAACCAGTAATTGATACCAGCAAACATGCCGAACAATACGCCACCGATAATAACGTTATGGAAATGCGCAATCAAAAACAAGCTGTTATGCAGAACGAAATCCGCAGGTGGAACCGCCAACAACACACCTGTCATGCCGCCGATCACAAAAGTAATCATGAAGCCTATCGTCCATAGCATGGGTAATTCAAAACGGATGCGCCCACGATACATAGTGAACAGCCAGTTAAAAATCTTCGCGCCAGTTGGAATGGAAATAATCATGGTGGTAATTCCAAAGAAGGAATTCACACTCGCGCCGGAGCCCATTGTAAAGAAGTGATGCAACCAAACGAGGTAAGACAATATCGTGAT
>JAGWUK010000519.1 GCA_028868455.1 Burkholderiales bacterium
TTCAATATCAGTGTGGCGGCTCTGTCGCTGAATTGCAAAGCAGCGTTGATGTTCGCCTGAAACCACGTGCTTTGGCGCGCGCCAGGCATTTATCGCTGGTCGTTGGCTGATCACCGATCTGCCAACGCGTGCGATTTTGCTAGCTAAACGCACATAAAAAAACGCCGGTTTGCAGCGACCGGCGCGATGGAGATCAATAGCCTGTCGGACAAGGATCAGGCTTGCGTAGAAACCACATTACCGGTGGGCGGTGTGCCGTGTAAATTTTGCGCAAGTGTTTGCAAGAAGTTATTCAGTGTCGCGCCACTGCCCGATTTTCCTTCGGCGGCCAGCAAGCTGGAAAAACTTTGTTGCAAGGCATCCAGCGATGAATTGGAAGTCGATGAGCTGCTAGTGCTGCTGGAACTGCCGCTGGAATCAGTGGAACTGCTACTGCTACTTGAACCGCTGCTGCTGGACAATTGCTGGATAAGATTTTGCAGACTGTTTTCGAGTCGTCCCGCGCCGCCGTGATGATGTCCACCCTGACCATTGACACCGGAAACCGCGTTGCCAGAAGTGCTGTTGCCCGATGTACCCGAATTATTTTGCTGCCCATTGGCCGCATGCAAGGCGGCAAACAGGCTTTGTGCAAAAGCCGCCAGCGCCTGCTGTGGGTCTTGCGAATTGTTGGTGGCCGATGTCTCTGAACTCGACGAGGTTGCCGCCACGGCCGAGCTCGTATCGGTGTTGCTATCCGTATTGATACCCAATTGTGTCAATGCCTGACTGATGGCAGAAGCAAAACGACCCGCACCGCGTGAGACGCGACCACCGCCGCCATCGCTATCTCCATCATTATCTTGCCGGCGATTATTAACCGATGTGGTGCCGCTGGTTTGTAAAGACGAAATGCCGGAGACGCCTCCACCTATCGACGATATTGACATGATGTTTTCCTTTTTTCTTTTGGGACTGTTCTGGGCTTACGGAAGACGCATGTTTATATAGTAGTCGCTCATTTTGGATTTGGCAGACAAGTTTGCGCGATATTTTGTAGCGCTTTGTAAATTGCCGCCAGAAAATTTTCTATGTGGAAATGGTGAGCGTAAAACCATGACAGATTTGCCAAGTCCGCAGCCTTGTTGGCTTGCACACGTGCTTGCAGGAATTTGCCGGCGCTACGTCAGACCAGCGCAATCCGGCATATGTTCGTGGGGAATGAAAACTGTATCGGGAAACCATGCCGGCATTGCACCGACATGGTTTAAAGAAAATCAAGGGGCACGCGCATTGCCCCAGCATCTGTCGATGCAGTATTAATCTATCAAGGCATTCGACAAATCACCGACAACAGCGCGCACGCCGGGCAAGGGTGTCAGGTCGAAACGTTTGGTCAGAAACTTCAGAATTGACGTCGTGTCATACGTGGTGTGATCGACAAAAGATTTTTTGGCATACGGCGAAATGATGATGGCCGGAATGCGGCTGCCTGGTCCCCAGCGATCAGCCTTGGGCGGTGCGACATGATCCCAGAATCCGCCGTTTTCGTCATAGGTGACGACGATCAGCATATGCTTCCACTGCGGACTGGCTTGCAGGCGCGCGACCAGATTGGCGATATGTTCGTCGCCTGACAAGACATCGGCATAACCGGGATGCTCGTTCAGACTACCTTGCGGTTTATAAAAACTGACTTGTGGTAATTGACCAGCCGCAAGGTCTTTCAGGAAATCATCGCCATCTTTCAAATGCTCTGCACGATCAGCGGTGCCCGGCGCGAAGCGCAGGAAATAATTGAAAGGCTGGTGATGCACCTGGAATTTCACTTCCCCTTCGTAAATTTGCTTACGATCGGCCAGCGCCCGGTTCCAGCCGCCGGAATACCATTTCCAACTGATGTTTTTGGCGCTTAATGTGTCGCCGATACTGGTCTGGGTTTGCGGTGGCAAAGGATGTTTGCTGATATCGGCTAGCGCCGGATTGTCGGCTGGAGGCGTGATAAAACTCGGTTGATACGGTGCCTGCATGGTGTTGACTGCATACCCATCCGGCGTGATGGCGCCGTCCTGATAGCGCGGCGGGCCGTCGGCGGCATGTGCGGGGGAATCCGCACGCAGCAACAATTTTCCATCGGCATCGGTTTTGGCGCGCAGCGAATCCGGTGCATCACGATAAGTCGGCGTGCAGGCACATGCCAGCCAGAAGTGATTCAAAAATGAGCCACCAAATGCACCCATGAAAAAATGATCCGCCAGCGTGTATTGCTGTGCCAGCTTCCACATCGGCAGGCGTGAACCATCGTAGTAAGCCATGGTCAGCGCGCCAGCATCGGATACCGCTGCGAACATGTCGTTTTTGCCGCCGTCGATCTGGATCTGGTTTTGGTAAAAGCGATGCACGAGATCCGGGCTGGGCGTGTCAAGTCCCAGATTGATCGGCGCGGCATCTACGCGGAAAGGCCGGTTAGGCATTTGCGTAGGAAAGCGTGGGTCGATCTTGTCGTGCTTTTTCCATACCGGCGGCAAATTTTGCATGACACTGCCGTCACGGTCTTTTTGCTGATAAGCGCCGGACGCCATGGCCTCTTCTATACCGCTGGCACCAGGAAACATGCCATATAAATTGTTGAAGCTACGGTTTTCGCCGTAAATGACAACGACAGTCTGGATGGGCGCCATATTGCCCGCCATACAGACCGCCTGAGAAAGAAGTGCGCCAGCAGCGACGCAGAAAAGAGGAAGTTTTCGCATAGTCGTATTGAGAAAAAAGGGGGGATAAACATCGCGCCTCGATGTGCTGACGCGCTGATGCAGCGTTGCCAGTCAATTATCTCTTTAGCCGTGCGTTTTGTGTGAACGATTTGCATCGCAGCAATCGCGATGGCGCTTTGCGCAAATCGGACGAGTAGACATGCAGAAAACCGGAAACGGCTTGCCAGTGCGCGTTGTGGTGGTCCATTGAAAATGGAAAACGAAAGACGCAGTATCCATGCGGGTTTTCAGGTGAAATCATCCAGAAATACGCATGGATATTGCGGTGTCATTTTTTAATTGGAAAAAAGTTTGTCAT
>JAGWUK010000520.1 GCA_028868455.1 Burkholderiales bacterium
ATCCCAAGCGGCGTATTGATCTCATGCGCGACGCCAGCCACCAGTCGTCCCAGTGACGCGAGTTTTTCCTGTCCTACCAACTCTGACTGCGCTTTTTGCAGCGCCTCCAGTGTCTGATTTAACGTGTCGTTTTGCTGCTCCAGCCGCGTTTTAGCGATACGCACGTCTTCGTCTGCCTGCATGCGCGAAAATGTTACCGCAACATGGTTTGCCACAAACGAAATCAATTCCAGATCGGACGATGTGTACACCAGTTCAGGGTGGTAACTCTGGATAATAATCACGCCGTACAGCCGGTCATTGGCGATCAGCGGTGCGCCTATCCAGCTACTAATGGCAACTTCACCCAGGACTTTGATTAAACCGTGCTGTATCAGGTCTTCCAGTTTTTCGCGACTGATCAGTTGCGCCTGTTTTTTATTCACCACATACGAGGTCATGCCCTCGCCGAGAGGAAAGCGTGTGCCGGTTTTATCTTTATCGAATTCATCGACAAAGTATTCGACGCTGAATTCCTGAGTGTCTTCATGAAACAGAGCGACAACGAAATTCGGAACGTCGATCAGCGCACGGATGATTTCATGCAAGCGGGAAAATTTTCTGTCTTCGTCCGACGCCAGCACCGACAACTCGGCAATCTGATACAGCACGCGTTGCAGGGTCTCCGCTTTCTTGCGCTCTTCGATCTCATGCTCGAGCGCGATCGTGCGTTCTCTGACGGCTTGCTCCAGCTGATCCACGCTGATCATGCTTTGCAGCGCGACCGACACATGACCGGCAATCATGCCGAATAAAGCCTGATCTTCTTCGCTGTAGGTGTGTCCGGTGTCGTAAATCTGTATCACCATGATGCCAAGCGCGCGGCGTTGCTGATCCAGCAGTGGATGTCCCATCCAGTGTTCGGCACGCGATCCGCTGCCCCACCCCTCATTGTCACGCTCGCGTGCTTCGTCTTCGGCCGCCGTCATGAGCAGGGCCTGGCGGTTCAGGATGACCCAGGCTGTCGGTGACTCTTCCGGGCTGGCCAGGTAAAAGCTTTGTTCGGGATCCAGTGGCTCGTCAAGTTCATCGACCTCGTACACATAACGTACGCTGTGCGTTTCTTCGTTATACAAAGCCACATAAAAATTCGCCGCATACATGATGCGGCTGATGGCGTGGTGAACGACTTTGAGAAACGCAACAATATCGTTGCAGGAGCTTGAAATCCTGCTGATTTCCAACACAACCTCTTGAACTGCTTCCAGTCTTTGCAGGCGCGTTTTCACGGGAATGACCCTATCGTTGCAGACTCATTTGATTGGCAGGCAACTGGTGTTTTTAACTTCTTCCATGACGGCATACGTATGGGTTTCGCGGACACCGTTCAGTTGCAGCAAGGATTTACCGAGGAAGTCGCGATAAGCGTTCATGTCCTTGACGCGGGCCTTGACCAGATAGTCGAAGCCACCGGCTACCATATGGCATTCCAGCACTTCAGGAATGGCCTGTACGCCGCGCCGGAAGGCATCGAATACATCAGGCGTGGTTCTGTCCAGAACAACCTCAATGAATACCAGCAAAGCCACGTCCAGCAGATGTGGATTCAGTTGCGCGGTATATCCCAGAATGTAGCCGGACTCTTGCAGCTTGCGCACGCGTTCCAGGCAGGCCGCCGGAGAGAGATTGACCCGGGTTGCTAATTCTACATTGCTGATGCGGCCATCATTTTGTAATTCGGCCAGAATTCTTTTACTGATTTTGTCTAGCATAAGAAGTCAAAATTCGTCAGTGTGGTGGTTAATAAAATTCGGGATTATTTTCTCACAAAATAGAATATTCCGATATACCTTCTGATTTCCAGAATTAATCATAGCAGATGCTCTATACAATTAAATCAAATTCGTTTTGATCATTTTTTATGAATGCGACCACTGTGACTTCACCTTTCACCCCTTTTGCGGCACTGCAGACAGAATTATTGCCATCCCCTTCTGCGTTGAGAAATGCCATTACACAAGCTTACCGTCGAAACGAAACGGATGCCGTAAATAGCTTGCTTTCGCAGATCAATCCGCACACCGATCAGCAAAATGATGTTGCAGAACTGGCACACCGCCTGGTCAGCTCGGTGCGTCAGCAGCGCACGCGTGCATCAGGCGTCGATGCGCTGATGCATGAATTCTCGTTGTCGTCTGAAGAAGGTGTGGCGCTGATGTGTCTGGCAGAAGCCTTGTTGCGCATTCCCGATCACCAGACTGCAGATCGCCTGATCGCTGACAAAATCAGCAAAGGTGACTGGCGCAAACATCTGGGCGAATCACCTTCTTTGTTTGTGAACGCGGCGACCTGGGGCTTGCTGGTGACTGGCAAGCTGGTGGCAACCAATAGCGAACAGGGGCTGGGCTCTGCGCTGACACGCCTGATCGCGCGCGGTGGTGAGCCTTTGATACGCAAAGGTGTTGACTTGGCGATGCGTATGCTGGGCAACCAGTTTGTCACCGGACAGACTATCGCCGAAGCTTTAAAAAACAGTCAGGAAAACGAAAAACGCGGTTATCGCTATTCGTACGACATGCTGGGCGAAGCCGCGCTGACGTCCAAAGATGCTGCGTTTTATTACCACGCCTATGAAACAGCGATCCATGCAATAGGCAAGGCGTCGAACGGACGCGGCATCAAGGATGGCCCGGGTATTTCGGTCAAACTGTCGGCGTTGCATCCGCGTTACTCGCGGGCACAACGTGAGCGCACGATGAGCGAATTGCTGCCTTTGCTGAAAAAATTATTATTGCTGGCCAAGCAGTACAACATTGGCCTGAATATCGACGCCGAAGAAACTGACCGTCTGGAGCTTTCCCTGGACTTGATGGAAGCACTGGCCTTCGACACGGACCTGAAGGGTTTCGATGGCATTGGTTTCGTGGTGCAGGCATATCAGAAACGTTGCCCTTATGTGATCGATTATCTGACCGATCTGGCGCGTCGCAGCGGCAGCAAGTTCATGATTCGTCTGGTCAAAGGTGCTTACTGGGATGCCGAAATCAA
>JAGWUK010000521.1 GCA_028868455.1 Burkholderiales bacterium
CAACAAATGACGCTGACCGGCGCTTACTACAATACAAAACGCTCTGGCGATTTTGAAGGTAAAGCCGATCAATATATTGCTTTGGGTAAATATGCTTTCAGCAAGCGTACGATAGCGTACGCTTCTCTGACATATGCGAAAGCAGGCTCTGCGTCACCATTTGACACTTCTTTAGCTCTGGGCATCATTGGTTCAGGAAATACAAATGCGACTCGTACAGCTGTTGGTATTTTGCATAGTTTTTAATACCAACATAGCCTGAATTTGTTTCTTGTTTGAAAAGTAAAGGCTGCCGCCTGGCAGCCTTTACCATTGCATTTTATTTGCGCTTTAAGTAAGATCATCCAGATATATTTAAAAGTTGTTTGAATATCATCCAAACACCCTAAAAGTGCACAAATCAGCAACATTTGTTGCGTAATTGCGACAAAATCCCGCCGTCCATCCCTCCAAAGACCGAATTAACTTGGCTGTCAAAGGCCATTTTTGGTCAAATACGTTAACTTCTTTTTAGCGGTCTGGTAATTCAAGAATTAGCATGATTTATACAACTCCTTGTAACTGAGTTGTATGACTCAGGCTTAATGTAGTTCATTTCAATGTGAAATTCTTTGGAGAAATATAAATGAAAAAATCACTCATTGCTCTGTCCGTATTGGCTGCTTTTGCAGGTGCAGCACACGCTCAATCTTCAGTTACCGTCTACGGTGTTGTTGATATGGCTTTGCAAAATGAAAATAACGGTGGCGCTAAAGGTTCGGTGACTGCGTTGGATGCTGGTGAGCAATCCGGTTCCCGCCTCGGTTTCAAAGGTAGCGAAGATCTGGGTGGCGGTCTGAAAGCCATTTTCGATTTGGAAATGGGTATTCTGGCTGACTCCGGTGCATCGCAAGGTGGCCTGACATTCGGTCGTCAATCCTGGTTGGGTCTGGCTGGTGACTTCGGTACAGTAAAAATGGGTCGTCAATACACGCCACAATTCTACTTCTTCGACTCCGTTGATCCATTCGATCTAGGTATGACATCTGGTCATGCAGGTGCATCCACTTCTACAGGCGGTGTATTTGGCTTCTTGTCTGCTAGTGCATGGCGCGTCAACAACAGCATCAGCTATCAATCCAAAGACATGTCCGGCTTCAGCGCAATGGGCTTGTATGGCTTTGGCGAAGTTGCTGGTAATACATCCGCTAGCCGTTCCGCTGGCTTCAGCGCACAATATGCTGCTGGTCCAGTATATGTTGGTGGCGTGTATTACAAACAAAACGATGCAGCTGGTAACGGCACTAAATCCGTTCTGGTTGGTGGTACATACGATTTCGGCGTAGCGAAAGCTGCTGCTGGTTACTCCAAAGATACATCGGATAACAATTCCGTTGATCAAAAAGGCTTCATGCTCGGCGTAACAGTACCTGTTAGCCCAGCTGACGCATTCTTGGCAACTGCAGCGCGTTTGACTAACAATCTGCCTGCAGATGGCAATAAGAGTACACAATTGGCAGTTGGCTTCACACACTCCATGTCCAAACGTACTAACATCTACACATCGTTCTCCCGCGTTACTAATGACGCAAACGTGAATGGTGGTGGTCTGGCTGCTGGTAATGGTTTGACAGATCGTTTGTTCAACGTTGGTATCCGCCACATGTTCTAATGAATGGCTGACTTAGTCAGTTATTCTTTAGTCGAAAAAAAAAGCACCTTCGGGTGCTTTTTTTTAGGCGATTAATTTGTCGGTACCGTTGTGTGACATTAGTTTAATAAACTATATTCCCCGCCTGCTTTTAATGCCCGTTGATACGCAGGTCTCGCCTGTACCTTTGCCAGCCACGTCATTAACTTGGGTCTGGTTTCAACATTGAGGCCGGCGCGGGATGCCGCCGCTTCAATCGCGAAGCTCATTTGAATATCCGCCGCTGAAAATTCCGATCCAGCGAACCAGCCAGTCTTTGCAATCTCAGATTCAAGATAATCGAGATGACGAACGATTTGCGGTTCGATGAAACTGTGCTTTACTTTTTGACTGATTCCTCGCGCGATTGGTTTGATAAAAAAAGGCATCGCGGTTTTTTCAATTTTATCGAAGATCAATTTCATCAATAATGGCGGCATCGCAGAACCCTCGGCATAATGCAGCCAATACGTATAGCGCAAACGATCAGGTGTGCCGGTAAGGGGTTGTAGATTTTCCGCACCGTAGGTATTTACCAGGTAGTCAATAATGGCGCCGGACTCCGCGAGAATGAGGTCACCATCGGTGATGACAGGAGATTTGCCTAAAGGATGAACCTGCAAAAGTTCGGCCGGCGCCAGCATGGTTTGAGGGTCACGCTGGTAATGTTTGATCTGATACTTCAGTTCCAGTTCTTCCAATAGCCAAATAATGCGCTGCGATCGGGAGTTATTTAGATGATGCAACGTAATCATGGCGTTTCCTTAATTCATACGAAATTAATTGAGATCCCGGGTAAGGGAATGCCGGAAAATGCAGTTCCCCAAGACTGACCTTCGCGCACTGGGTAAGCGTCTGTCCAGGTCCCAGTAGTAATAATTTCCCCTTCTTTCAATGGTGGGAAATGTGGTTGCGATTTGAGTAATTCATGCAAGTACCAGATGGCATGCAGCGGGCTATCCAAGACGTTGCTGCCGAATCCCGCACTGAGCAATGAGCCATCGCAAGATAAAGATACACTGGCGTTAGCCAGCACTTCACCAAGATGCTGTCGACTGGCCGTAGACAGCAAACGAGGCTCACCAATCAATAATGTACCGTGCAAACCAAAAGCTGCAATCGCATCCGCTGCTTCGAATTTCCAATCAGGATAAGGGCTGACGACAATTTCTATGCCGTGCGCCATCCATTCAAGACAATCCGCCAGTTCATCAATGGTGGCTTCCTTTGACGGCGTGCGCGCCAATTTGAATACAACCTCTGGTTCTATGCGTGGTTGTATTGCCCCGGTCAAACTTTGATAAGTGTAAGGCTGATCTAAAAAGCGTACGGTTGAATCAAATAATGTTGTCCATA
>JAGWUK010000522.1 GCA_028868455.1 Burkholderiales bacterium
GACTCATGATTCACTGCTTCATGCGGAACGCGAGCGCGGTCTTCGCCTTGCAGGCGTATATTGTGTTGCAACTTGCGAAATAAGCGATACGCATCGGCGGTGCCATTGGCCAGATCAACATTGATGAGTCCCAGCTCACCACATAGTTTTAGCAGGGCAATGTTTCCGATGTTGCCTGTGAGCTGTGGATAGTCGTGGGCATGCCTTAATACGAGATATTGCACGATAAATTCAATATCAATCATGCCGCCTGCATCGTGTTTGAGATCAAATAATTCGCTGCGATTGGGATGTGCGTCGTGCATTTTTTTTCGCATATTCAGCACTTCCAGACTCAATGCCTGTGCGTCGCGTTCTTGTCGTAGTACGCCTTCCCGGATTTTTTCAAATTGCTGGCCGATGGCGCTTTCACCGGCACAAAAGCGTGCCCTGGTCAGCGCCTGGTGTTCCCATAGCCATGCAGATTGCTCCTGATAGCGCGCGAACGACTGAACCGATGAGACCAATAGCCCGCTGGCTCCATCGGGACGTAAGGCGATATCAATATCGAACAAAATTCCTGCCGGTGTGTGACAAGTCATCCAGGTGATAAAGCGTTGAGCCAGTTTTGCATAATTGGCCGGTGCCTCCTGATCATCGTCGTCATATAGAAAAATGACATCCAGATCGGAGGCATAGCCCAACTCTTTGCCTCCCAGCTTGCCATATGCGATCACGGCAAAACATGGCTCTGACTTGTGGCGCGACGGGATCGTTTCCCATACGGCCTGAATCGTTGCGGCAACAATCATATCGGCCAATTGTGATAACTCGTCGGCCAGATGTTCAACACTCAATTGCCCCTCAAGGTCTTGTGCCAGCAAACGGAATTGCATCGCATGGTGAATTTCTCGCAGGGTTTCCATTTGACGTTCTGTGTCGCCCTGATGCAAATCCAGTTGTTGTTTCAGTTCTTGCCGGAACGCTGGCCAATCCGGTTTCTGGTGTAGCGACGACTCGTCCAGCAGCTCATCAAGCAATATAGGATGACGCGTCAAGAAGGTTGCTGCCCAATTACTCGCCGCCATCATCCTGACCAGGCGCGCCAACGCATGCGGATATTCGATTAATAAAGACAGGTAGGCAGAACGACGGACAATCGCTTCCATGAACTCCAGCAAACGGTTAAGTGTCGCCAACTGATTGCTGGATTGTCGGGCGATGAGACTTAATGCCGTGTTGATGAGCGCCACCAGTTTGTTGCGACTCGCTTCCGACAAAGATTGCACGCGTGGTGAATGCCAGGTTGCCAATAATCGTTGAGTGGCTTGCATTACGTCGGGCAATCCCAGATCGCCGAGATGTGTCTTGATCAATTCTTCGTTGTCAGCATCCGATAGATTGCCCATCAACTGTTCTTTTCCCGCTTCATCGCTGCTATCGGTCTTTTCTTTGAAAATGGCATCAAATTGCTCTGCGACGAATTGTCGATGTGGTGTCAGCTTTTCCAGCAACATGTCGACGCTATCACAATGCATCATTCTGGCAATGCGTAATTGGTCGTCTGCCTGCGCCGGAAAGGTGTGGGTTTGAGCGTCATCCAGATATTGGAGACGGTGCTCCAGATTGCGCAGAAATGCGTAGGACTCCAGCAATTTGCTGACGATCGCGCCGTCCATGATGCCTTTTTCTACCAGCGTTTGCAGTGTCTTGCAGGTCGATTTGTCGCGTAGCGCAACATCACGTCCACCACGTATCAATTGAAATACCTGCGCCAGAAATTCGACCTCGCGAATACCGCCACGGCCTAATTTGACATTATTGCTGCGTTCGGGGTGTTTGCTTTCCTGACGGACGACCTCCGCCCTGATTTGTGCATGCATGGAACGTAAAGAGTCAATGGCACCATAGTCAAGATAGCGGCGGTAAACGAAAGGGCGAATGATGCTTTCGAGACTGGCAATGTCTTTTGGATTGCCGGTCATGGCCCTTGCCTTGATCCAGGCATAGCGCTCCCATTCGCGCCCTTGGATCAGGAAATATTCCTCTACCATGGCAAAGCTGGCAACCAGCGGGCCGGAGGCACCGTTGGGGCGCAGAGCCATGTCAACCCGAAAACTGAATCCGTCTTCCGTCACCTCTGAAATCGCAGCGATCAGTTTTTTGCCCAGACGGCTAAAATATTCATGGTTGGAGAGACTGCGCTGCGTGCCGTGATCGGCGCGTGTTTCCCCATCTTCTGGATAGCAAAAAATTAAATCAATATCGGATGAAACATTGAGTTCATAACCGCCAAGTTTGCCCATGCCGATGACGATCATTTGTTGCGCCAGACCGCTTTCTTCGCCAATTGGCGTGCCATGCGATGCCTGCATTTCAGTGTCGAGTGCTTGCAAATGCTGCTGGACAACGAAGTCAGCAAATTCGCTGATGGTTTTCATCACCTCGCCTAAATCAGCCAGCCCCAATAAGTCGCGCTTAATCAGGCTGCAGATCACCAGATTGCGCAGGCGCCGCATGGCTTTGTTAAGAGACATACCGTTTGCTGTGTCTTTTTGTAAAACATGAGCAAAAATTGCTGGGCTCAAGGATAATCCCGATATATCGTCTAATATTGCCTGACGGCCAGTATCTGCGTTTAACCACCGCTGAAGAAATCGCGAAGTGTTCAGAATGGTTTGATTTTCTGCTGGAGATGCAATCATAGTGGGGCTGGTCTGGATAGTAGGAGGCGAAAGGAGATGCAACTGATTTTAAGGCATATTCGCTGACTGACGTTGAAGCGGCGCTTGCATTTACGATGAGTTGATATTGGAAATTTAGATACTCCTAGGTAGTATATTTTCATCGCCCGCGTTTAATAAGCGATGAGAAGCCAATAATATTTAATAAATGGGGGAGTATGTTGATTACTGTGGTTTTTTACGGCACGTCCTATCTGTGCTGTGCTTGTCCGTCGGGTGAAATCCGGTTATGACGGACAAGGTTTCCCTGACGCCACAGCGTTCCGAACAAGTGCGATCCCCGATTTTTTTGCTCAAGCGTT
>JAGWUK010000523.1 GCA_028868455.1 Burkholderiales bacterium
CAATTGCGATTGCCAGCGATTGCCTTTTCCCATGTGGATTAGCCTTGCCGTGCGAACACGATCTGGGCTTGCTCGCCACTTGCCGTTGTGATGAGTACGGCGAATTTTATTTGCAGATGCAAACCACGAAGTTTGCCCAGTCGGTATTCGTACACGCACCGGGGTTTCGGCCAGACGACAACTATTTTCATCTGGCACCGGGAAACACAAAAATAGTCCGGTTATACGCAGTCGGAAAAACTACAGTGCCAGCCGTCGTATTGCAGGCGCTGAATGCGCGCAGCGGCATCCGGGTTCCGACGCTCAACTAAGACGCGAAAATCAAGACACGAGGAAAAGATTGTCGATAGCAAACACGCTCAATGCCGATTCTGCTTTTGAACCACGGGCTTTCTGGTTCGGGAGTGAAGCGAACCCGATGCTGGGTTGGTATCATCCTGCGCAAAAAAATCAGGACGGAGAAATCCGTCAATGTGGCGTCGTACTTTGCCCTCCGTTTGGACATGAATATATGGTGTCCTACCGTGCCTACAAACATCTGGCCAACAGCCTGGCTGCGGCCGGATTTGCCGTCTGCTTTTTCGACTACAACGGAAGCGGCGATTCAGCCGATGCCGGAGGCGACCGCGTCGCGCTCTGGCAAGACAATATACGTACGGCAGCAACACAATTACGCACAATGGCAGGCGTTAGCGACATCGCGTTGTTCGGTCTGCGTCTTGGCGCATTACTGGCTGTCAGCGTCGCACAGGATGTATCCGCCACAGCGCTGATATTGATGGCGCCAGTTACGTCTGGCAGAGCGTATGTACGTGAATTGCTGGCACTAAGAAGCATGAGCCCGATACAAGCAGATACTCATGGCGACCCGGCATATCAGGTGACCGACGACGAATTGACAGGTTACGAATTCAGCGCGACGACACGCGCCAGTTTAAGCAAACTGGATATGCTGAAGGCACCGCGTCCAACATCACCGGTTCTGATTCTGTCGCGCGACGATATCTCCGGACAGGAAGCAAAATTGGCGAACGCATGGCATAGCGAAGAACACACTCTGCATTTATCCGATACCAGTGGTTATGCCGCCATGATGACGGAAGATGCTTACCAGACCGTGGTTCCAGAATTGTTGTGGAGCGAAACCGTACAGTGGTTGTCTTCGCACTTCTCGCAAAAAAAAGCTGCGAAGGCGGACAATCTTCCCGTGCAAAAACAGGTCAATTTTTCCGTCGAAGGAGTGACGCTGACAGAAGTTCTGGTCGACTTTGACGGATTGCATGGCGTGCTGAGCTATTCCGGCGGCACACCGTCATCCGGTTTGCCTGCTGTAATTCTGACCAATATCGGCGCGAATCATCGGGTCGGGAATCACAGGATTTACGTCACGCTGGCGCGCCACCTGGCGACGCAGGGCTTTTATGTTTTGCGCTTTGACAAAGCAGGTGTTGGCTACAGCAAGCCAACACCAGATGGTCAGGAACACGATGTTCATAATCTTTGTGGAATTGATGATATCCGTAGCGCGATGCGTCTTCTGCAACAGCACTATGACGTCGCCGGTTTTGTGCTGGCAGGCTTGTGCTCAGGCGCGTATTTATCCTACATGGCCGCCATCGACGAACCACGTGTCCGGGGTTTGATCATGATGAATCAGCTGACTTACCGTTGGCGCGAAGGCGATACGATAGACGATAAAAAAAAGGACAGCATCAAATCGACCCATTTTTATGTGCAGGCCGCCGTTGATGCGCATACCTGGAAACGTTTGCTGACCGGGAAGATCGAGCTACGGCAAATCGCTGTCAAACTGACCCAGCGAGTCGGCAAACGCCTGCGCACCTATTTCCAGTCTGCGATGACGCGCTTCATGCAAAATCATCATTTTCTCGGCAGGGCTGCACGCAATCTGCGCGCAATGGAAGCCCGCGGCGTTGAGCTCATGTTAATTTTAGAAGCCAGCGACGGCAGTGTCGACGTGATGACCGAACAATTCGGTCGTAATGCCAGATTACTCGGGAAAAGTGACCGTATCAGGCTGGAAATTCTGAAAGGCACCGACCATACCTTCACGCCACGCTGGGCTCAGACTTACATTGCCGACCTGATCACGCGGCATCTGCGAAAGCGGCTGATGGCTTCTTCTGCAAACCTGGAAGAATGAATTTCCAGACCACGGTCAATTCAAACAATTCAACGGCAATCAAGGCAAGTATCGCGCCGGACGTTCCCCAATGCGGAATACTGAATGACGTGATTCCCAACACCAAAACCAGCGTGACACTGCCCAGAAAGAACATGGAGCGAAATGCACCACCGCTGGATAGCCAGGAAGTGCCAACCCAGCGTGCTGCGTTGACCGCAAAATACACGCCCCACAGCATGACTAAGGGATCCAATCCGCTGTATTTGCTGCCGATGACATGCGACTCCAGCCAGGGCAGTACCAGCAACAACAAAACCACATAGGCCAGCACGACAATTTCGATCGCACCTATGGACAAGAGTGTCAGCTTGCGGAGCCCTTTCCAGTCTTGCCCGGCGATCATCCGGCTGGCCTCCGGTCTGGCTACGCGCGACCAGGCGGCGACCGCCATGGGAATTGGCATCAGCAACAAACGCGCTGCGTTCAGATCGGCGATAGCAGCCAGACCGAGCCATGCACCAGACAAATACACATAACTGTAGTTGGAAAGCCAGCCGACAATGACGCCCATGACCGCCCAGCGCCCGTGTCCGCGTATCGTTTCCTGGTGCTCTGCGATCACCTGAAAATCGTCCGTATTGCTGCCTGCGCCAGCGATGGCAGTATGTGCCTGCAGGTGTTTGCGACTGGCCAGCGCACATAACAATGACGATACGGCTAAGACGAAAAATACCGAAATCAGGTCAAAATGATGCGTGGCAAACACCAGCGACAAACCCAGTGCAACCAGACCGACATAGACAACGTCCTGGCGCAACACGGAAAAAATATCGGATTGAATGAACCCTACTGTGCGTCCATATTCCCGTATGCC
>JAGWUK010000524.1 GCA_028868455.1 Burkholderiales bacterium
TCTAATGACGAGATTTTGATCTCGAAAGAAGGGCGGTTGAAAAACGCTAAAGCGACCCGGGTGAGTTCCTTGGTCGCTTTATCCGTTGCATCTCAAAGGGGAGGGATCAGTATGGGCATCAATGTTCCCCCTGGCTCTTATGCAGCCAATGAAATAGTAATGTGGCACATGTTGCCCCTGCCAGTTGCGCGAAGATGAAACCCGCGCAGTCTTGTGGCCGTATGCCTGCAAACGTATTGCTGGCAGCCCGCGCCAAGGTGACCGCTGGATTCGCAAATGAGGTGGATGAGGTGAACCAGTACGCCGCTGTAATGTAGGCAGCAACCGCGAATGGGGTGCTTGCAGGGCGCGTTCGTGAGCAACTGATAATGACTGCAATCAGACCGAAAGTCGCAATAAACTCCCCCCATAATTGCCCAGCGCCATTGCGTACGTGGGCAGAAGGAAAGAGTGCCGGCAGATCAAACATCCAATGTGCCGCGATGACGCCCGCAAATGCGCCGCCAATTTGCACCACGATATAGGGGAGCAAAAGATGTCTCTGCAAATTACCTTGCCAAGCCTCCGCCATGCTGACGACAGGATTGAAATGTGCGCCGGAGACTGTGCCAAAACTCAATATCAATGCCCCCAGTCCGGCGCCCGTCGCAATCGCATTTGCCAGTAAAGCGATTGCGACGTTGCCTCCGGACAGGCGCTCCGCCATGATTCCGGATCCAACCACGATCGCCAATAGAAATGCACTTCCGATACCTTCCGCAATCAAACGACGTGCGATGCTCATACGGTTTGCTGGCCTATCCGCTTGATCTCGTGCTGAATGGCATTTGTTTCCAGCGTGTGTAAAGGAAGATTTACGAAAATGTTGACGCGCGCCATGATTTGCCGGAATACTTTATGAAATACCTCACGCTTATGTTCGTCAGTCCCCGTTGCTGCTGCCGGGTCTTCAAATCCCCAGTGTGCCGTCATCGGATGTCCTGGCCAGTATGGGCAAACTTCACCGGCAGCATCGTCACAAACCGTAATGATGAAATCCATCTGCGGCGCATCTGATGAGGCATACTCATCCCAGCTTTTGCTGCGCAATTGATCAGTTGGATAGCCGGTCGATTCTACGAGTTCAATGGCAAATGGGTTGACTGCACCATTCGGCTTGCTTCCTGCGCTAAATCCGCGAAAACGCCCATTGCCCATAGTAGTAACCAGAGCTTCCGCCATGATGCTGCGAGAAGAATTGCCGGTGCATAAAAACAATACGTTATAAGTTTTGTTTGGCATAGTGATTTGTGGTGATTGAAAAAACGGTTTATGTGTGAGAAAGAATTACGAGGATGGAACAACGTAGATGCTTGCATTAATCATATTAGCAACATTTACTGGCACCAGGCGCGCATTGCGTTCCATTTTGTAAGATTTGTTTATCGTTGGAATTCGCTGGTGTGAGAGAGGGAACGCAGCAATTTCCTTTGCCTTGCTCAACTTGTTTCTTTTCACCAAAAACCGGAATGCTATCCAAAGTGTGAAACGTTTCCCAGGCTATTCCTTGCGGGTCGGTAACCCAATATTTGTCTGATTTCGCGTAGCAGCAACTGGCATTGCTTTCTTCTTCGATATCGGTTTGTAGTTGTTGCAGGCGTGTGCCCATTTCGTGTAATTCTTCGGCGTTTTCAGCTTGTATGCCAAGATGATTCAGGCCAAATTGAGAACTTTTATTGGAAATCGCGAAATTGACTCTGGGATCGTCCAGCATCCATTTTGCATAATCTTCTTTTTGCACTGTAGGTTGATGATTGAACATGGCCGAATAAAAGCGAATACTTTCGTTCAGATTGTCGACTGAAATATGGACATGTAAACGTTTCATGCGATTTCTCCTGGAGGTCGGGATTTAACATTTTGGAAGTGGGCAGCATTCCGTCGCGATTCCCGGTGAGTCGCGACAGCAGTTTTCGGTCAGAAAAGCCAGTAATTGATTCATCGTTTCAAAGTCAGTCGCGTAAATAATGAAACGCCCATCCTGACGTGCGCTGATCAATCCTGCATGGGACAGTTCCTTCAAGTGAAAGGACAGCGAAGACGGTGCGATGCCTATCTGGTCGCTGATCTTGCTGGCCGCCAGCCCTTCGGGGCCAGCTTGGACGAGCAGGCGAAATATTGCCAGACGGGATTCCTGTGCAAGCGCTGAGAGCGCGCTTATGACGGCTTTGGTTTCCATGATTTGCTTCTTTAATTCGATAATTCAACTATATTTGAAATATCGAATTAAAGCAAATAAAAAAATGGCACTCAGACGAGTGCCATTCATGGACTGCTATCGTATTTCAGGCCCAGTTACAGTATTTCGCTAGCGTGATCGGCCAGACGCGAACGTTCACCACGAGCCAAGGTGACGTGGCCGCTATGTGCCCATCCTTTAAATCGATCAACCACGTAGGTCAGGCCACTGGAACCTTCGGTCAAATATGGCGTGTCAATTTGGGCGATATTGCCCAGGCAGACAATTTTTGTACCTGGGCCCGCACGCGTCACCAGCGTTTTCATTTGTTTTGGGGTGAGATTCTGTGCTTCGTCAATAATCAGGAATTTATTGACGAAAGTACGACCCCGCATGAAATTAAGCGACTTGATTTTGATCTTGGAGCGTATCAAGTCTTGCGTCGCGGCTCGTCCCCAGTCACCGGCATCATTGTCGGATTTGTTCAGTACTTCGAGATTGTCGTCAAATGCCCCCATCCAAGGAGACATTTTTTCCTCTTCTGTGCCGGGCAAGAAGCCGATGTCTTCGCCGACCGGGACAGTGACACGCGTGACGATGATTTCGTTATAGGTTTTGGTTTCCAATACCTGTGCCAGACCAGATGCAAGTGCCAGCAGTGTTTTGCCGGTACCAGCCTGCCCCAGTAAAGTGACGAAATCGCATTCAGGGTCCATCAGTAAATTCAGCGCAAAATTTTGCTCACGATTGCGTGAGGTGATGCCCCAGACACTGTGCTTGATATGTCCGTAGTCACGC
>JAGWUK010000525.1 GCA_028868455.1 Burkholderiales bacterium
CGAGGCCTCTTTTTTGTCACTGAGGAAATCGAAACAACTCAACAGCAGCTTGGCCACTACCCAGGAATGAAAGCGTTTCAGGGCATCGGGGGCTTTTTTTAGCAATGGTTCCAAATTGAGGTAGCGGCTAAAATTAGCATATAGCACGAGCGGTGCAGAGTCCGTTTGCATAGCATGCAAATAGGTGTACCGCATTACATGAGTTTTTCCGGTTCCCCGCGGCCCAACCAATAGCTTTGCTCCAGTGCTAAGAAGCTTTCGTCTCGCGTTTTTAAATATTTCCCCGTCAGCCAGGGTCGTGTCTATCAAGTTTAACGAAAGTTGATCTGCGCGCTCTTCAAATTCTGCCATTTAGAGTTAATCCTGAGTCAAAAAAGTATCATTTCTTTTTTTTGGGGCAATATCAAACTGAAACGGGAAAAGTAAGTAAGTCAGCCTTTGACAACTGCTTTGCGCTGACGCCATAACAGCGGGATGCTAACCACGCTTGCCCTTCAGATGAAATGAGTTGTTTAAGTATTTTTTGCTGAGCCTTTTCCGGAACTCTGATCCTATAGACGCAATCTGTTAAAACCGGATATCCACTGGCCACACCGAGAACCTTATGTTCCAGATTTCTGCCTACTCTCGCTAACAAAATGTCTCCCGGCTCCGCACAAACGATATGTCTATCCGTCGAAGCGTGGTATTGCGACTTTCCGAACTGCCGAAGGTCACACCATTCACCTGCGAGATCGACTGGCATATCGGTGGTGTGAAAAACAGGAAAATTAAATGCTCTAGTTTCTGAACTTGTCAGCGAACCTCGCTTGATGTCCAATGCAATGGAGCCAAGTGTGATGTGAGATTTTTTGGAACAACGCGTTTTCCCTCTGTGCGCGTGATAATCAAAATCTAGGCGATCAATCGCTGCATCTACATCCACCAGGAGTTCGGAGCTCATATCGGAGCCGACATCAAATTTTTGGAGAGGGATTTGCTGGGTCGCTGCGCTGTCCTTGCTAATAACTAGGATATAAGCCTGAGCGTCGGTGCCTTGAAACGAATGCCGCGGCAATCGAATCGCCTTTCGGATAGCGTATCTTTGCAGGAGCTCTTGGCGAAACAGTCGATATTTTGATGCGGAAATCAGACTGTCTGGAACGATGATGCCCAATGTAGCGTTGGCGCTCATCAGGCGCAAGTTTTGAGCAAGGAAAAGCAACGCAGCGTCGACTTCAGATAAAACGGGCAGACAACCACTAAAGCCTGCATCTTCAACAATCTGAGCAAAACCTTTTCGCCATTTCGGAATGATAAAAGGAGGATTGCAAACTGCAGCATCGATTGAGTTAGCTCTCGCCGAGATGAGTTTCGGTAGTCGATCGCTTAGAGCGTCCGCATGAATGTGGCTGTGCTTGACACCGTGTGTAGACTTAAAAAGCTTTCGAAGGTGAGTGCGCGCCGCGGTGTCGACGTCTACGGTCAGTAGCTCGATATTTTTCCAACGCTGTAATGCTGCCCTCGATAATGTGCCGGCGCCAGCGCCCAGGTCAAGGACTCGATTTGGGGAAAGTCCTGCCATTTGATCAATCAAGAGGCCGCCAATATCCGTCTTGGTGTAGTAGCGCCCAAGGCTATCCGAGCCCTCATTTCGTTTGACAATTGCAGGTGCGATCTGAGTCATATGTATTGTTTAATTTGCATTGATTGTCAAGATGGTTTCGATGGCCGATTGATCATTGACCGCTGGCGGAAGCATTGTTGCTATTGTACCTATTTACTGCGAAGTGCCGATACCTTTTCCGGTGGCTTCTAGTGTGGCGCAACGCTGCAAGAGCTCGATCTTTTCCTGATTCAGGCGTTCTGACAGCAATTCGGACTTCGTCAACTGTTCCGAAAGCAGGTATGTTTCTCGCGTCCGAACAGCGAGAAGCTGTTCATTCGCTGCCAGAGTGTGCTGGCTGGAGGCTTCGCGCTCAGTCGCTATTTTGCACGTCGATGACATTACCTTTAACTCATGCGCCAAGACATTCCGTTCAGAGCGCAGCAGTGCCACCTCGTCGTTTATAGTGCTATTCAGTTCCTGCAAGCGGTCGTTTTCTGCGTTCAAATGCGAAATTTGCGTTTCCTGGACTGCGAGAGTCGACTGCTGCCCGAGCAATCTCTGGTGGCTGGCGGCGAGATCGAGCTCTAACCGTGCGGTACGATGTTCATAGGCCTGCTTTTCTTCGGCGCGCTGCGCGGCGGTCGCTTCCTGATAATGATCGAATTGAGCCCGTGCCAGCGTCAACTGTTGATTGAGCGCGGCGACTTCGGCCGACCTATCCGCCAAACGAAGCTGAAGCCCGGATCGGTCGCTTTCCAATGTCGCCAGCGATATGCTCATTACTTGTTTTTCCGATTGCAGTTTAGCGATTGCCTGATCTGCGTTTTTCACTTCTGCCGCGAGTGCATCGCTCCTTCGGGCTAGCGCCGTCTTTTCGTCCAGCAGGAGCTGTCCCTGTTTATGCATCGCTTGGAGCTCATCCCGATGGCGTTGCTGCGCCAATTCGATTTGTTGTCCCGCCTCAGCTTGCAGATGGTCGTAGACAGCTTTGACCGCCTGTATCAGCGTTGCAGAGAGGCCTGCAGTAGATGCCTCGACCTGTTCTTGGTGCTCCAGTTTCCAGCGCTTCAGCATCGGTGCGATGGTACTCTTGCTGCCAGTTCCGCCCATGGCGTCGCGCACGTTGTCGACGGTCACAGATTTACTCTGATTGACCAATAAGGATGCTGCTTTTGCAACATCGGAATAGAGAATGCCGGCACGGGCCATAGGGAGCCTTAAATAAAGTTATATGTTACGTAATACGTAATATAACTATATATAACGAATAAATAAAATTCAAGAAAATCATATTTCAGACCTTCGATAAAGTTAATTATCGCGTGTTATAAAACGTTGTTTATGCTAACCTGAAAAATCGCCATTACAAAACAAAAATCTGAGTGACTTCCATGCCGGAAAATACCACCCCAGAAATTGAGAGC
>JAGWUK010000017.1 GCA_028868455.1 Burkholderiales bacterium
TGCGTCAGGTCGAACACTAATTCACCATTTCGATGTGTTCGAGCTTATAGGTGATTTCGGTTTTTTTGAAGCATTGCCCAAGGTACTTGCATGGCGCAGTGCGCTCAGTACAAGAGAGTCCGTCAAAAGTGCAGTCAGCGAAAATTATCATGACTTGTTGGCTAGATTCTTACGACAAAGAAAATCGGCTTTGTCAGCCAGGGCTGAAATGCAGATTTAATTTTGTTGAATGAATCTTGGGTAAAAAAATTGCCAATGGCGATACGCAGCCACTGGCAATTCAGTTGGATTGGCGCAGCCTGCTAATTAACCGCAGGCACCAACGTAGCCGCAAGAAACGCAACGGCTGCAGCCGTCGATTTTTTGCAAGGCGTAGGCGCCGCAGTCCGGACATTTTTTGCCGGTAGGGACATAGCTGATCGGGGCGGTTTCTGCTTCGTAGGCAAGGTCGTCCATGCCGTAGGCCAGGGTTTTGTTTTTAAACTTCTCCGCCAGTACAGCGATCGGAATCTGGTTGCCGGCCGCATCAAGGAAGCCGCGTTTCATCAGTATTCTTTGTAACGAATAACCGATGGCCGCCACTTCGGATTCGTGGAACAGTGGCGCTTGCGAGCCGTCATCCTTGGTGATCATACCGCAACGCACAGTGCCTTTATCCCAGACGACTTCGCGCATATCGGCCAGTGCTTTGGCGATGGAACCACCGGAGCGGGCCGCCATCGACAGCAGACGCATACTGGCGGAAATCCATTGCTGACCATCGTTCTTCTGGCCAGCAGGCATGAAGAATTCAAATGGACGCTCGATGGTGGCGAGTTGACCACTGACCATGCCTTGAATATGGATGAAGCTGACAGTCAGGTAGACAGTTTTTTTACCTTCATAAGTCATGTATTGGACTTTGGAGGTGACTGACTCCAGATCACCGAAAGGGCGTCCGTCGAATTGTTTGCGCAGCAGGTCGTCATCTGGAATTTGCTTGGCCTCCGGCGCTGCTTCGCTGGACACCGACAGCACGCTGCCGAGAATATTGTTCGGGCGGTACGTGGCCAGACCTTTCAGGCCAGCGCGCCAGGCGTCCATGTACAGACTCTGGAAATCTTCGTAAGGATAGTCAGCAGGGACATTGACTGTTTTGGAAATTGCAGAATCAATGTAAGGCTGCACGACCTGCAACATTTTCATATGGTCACTGGCGGCCATATTGAGGGCAGTGACAAACGATGCGGGAAGATTGTTGTCGTCCGAGACATCGTTACCCATGTGGCGATACAGGCGCCATGCATGGTCGGCGACTTCATAAATTTTGCTGTCGCCCGCTGCCATGCGTTTTTTGCGGTTATACACCCAGGAAAATGCTGGCTCAATACCGTTCGAGGCGTTGTCGGCAAAGGCTAGCGTGATGGTGCCGGTCGGGGCGATCGACAATAAATGCGAATTGCGCAGACCGTGTTTGCTGATGGCCGTGCGGATATTTTTGGGTAAGCGTTTGGCGAATACCCCGGACAAATATTTTGCACTGTCAAATAAAGGAAATTGTCCTTTTTCTTTAGCGATTTCTGCGGACGCCAGATAGGCAGCATCGCGCATGACTTCAGAAACTTTGCGGGCGAATTCACGGCCAGCTTCGGAATCGTAGCGCAAACCCAGCATGACCAGTGAGCTACCGAGGCCAAGGAAGCCTAGCCCGACACGGCGCTTCGACATGGCTTCCGCTTTTTGTTGCGGCAGTGGCCACGATGTGGCATCCAGCACGTTATCAAGCATCCGGGTGGCAACGCTGACGACAGCCTGGAAGGCTTCGTAGTCGAAATGCGGTGCATCACCAAATGGTTCTCTGACAAAGCGTGTCAGATTGACGGAGCCGAGGCAGCAGCAACCATAGTCCGGCAGCGGTTGTTCTGCGCAGGGATTGGTGGCTTCGATGGTTTCGCAATAGTACAGATTGTTTTCTGCGTTCATGCGTGACAGGAACAGGATGCCTGGTTCAGCATGGTCGTAAGTCGATTGCATGACGATGTCCCACAGATCGCGCGCACGCACGGTCTGGTGTACCCACAAGCCGTCGGCACGCAGGTAGGCTCCGGCTTCTTTCTTTTCGTCGCCGGGTTCTGCCTTGTGTACCAGGCAAAAATCCGTATCGTCGGCCACAGCATGCATGAATTCGTCGGTGACGCCGATGGAGATATTGAAATTGGTCAGGCCACCCTGGTCTTTGGAGCGGATGAATTCGAGAATGTCCGGATGGTCGCAACGCAGCACGCCCATTTGCGCACCGCGCCGTGCGCCGGCGGATTCGACGGTGGAGCAGGAGGCATTGAAGACCTGCATGAACGAAACCGGGCCGGACGCGCGTGAACGTGTGCCGCGTACCAGCGCATCTTTTGGACGGATGGTGGAAAAGTCGTAACCGACACCGCCGCCGCGTCGCATGGTTTCCGCGGCATCAGCCAGTGCCGTGTAAATACCCGGTTTACCGTCGGTGGTGCTGGAAACGGAGTCGCCGACTGGTTGTACAAAACAATTGATCAGCGTCGCATGCAAATCCATGCCGGCGGCGGAATTAATGCGTCCCGCAGGTACGAATCCGTTCTTTTGCGCCCACAGGAATTTTTCTTCGTAATAAGCGCGCACATCCGGTTTTTCTACGCTGGCAAGTGCGGCTGCGACACGGGATTGCACGTCATGGATGCTGGCTTCGTCACCTTTGGCATATTTTTCGAGCAAAACGTCGAGAGAAATTTCCTGTGGTGCCATGTCGGTCAGTCCTAAGATTTTGTCGTTAGCGTTCATTATGTGTTTACTTGTTTAAAGATCATGAAAAGACGAAGCCGCGAGGTGCTTCATTATAGTCAGTGAGGGGCTTTTTTCCTTGAGCGGTCTCAAGGATTGCCACCCCCGTCTCAGGGCGGTCGTTTTACTGCAGATACGGCTCCAGCATTTGCATGGTTCTGGCCGTGGCGCCCTGGTGTTGCAGGAAGAATGCATGGGCATGCTGCCCCATCATTTCCCTGGATACGGTGTCGTTCAGCAATTGCATTGCCTGTTTCAGCAGGCTGGCGGCGCCATCTACGCGAAGTGCTGCACCAGCGGCAATGGCCTGATCGGTAATTTCTGAAAAATTAAAAGTATGCGGTCCGGTCAGGACGGCGCGTCCCATTGCGCAGGCCTCAATCAGATTGTGACCGCCTAATGGTACCAGGCTGCCGCCAACAAAGGCGACATCGGCAGCGGCGTAGTACATATACATTTCGCCCATGCTGTCGCCCAGCAATATCTGGGTATCAACCGGCAATTCAGGCGTCAGTTCCAGCGCCGACCGTCTGACGTAAGTCAGGCCGCGTGCGTCCAGCAGGGCGGCGACCTGATCGAAGCGCTGAGGGTGCCTTGGCGTTATCACCAGCAGCGGGCGTGCGGCGGTGCTATCGGTATGCTTATGCATCAATTCTGTCCACGCGTGCAAGATCAGTTCTTCTTCGCCATCGCGGGTGCTGGCGCACAAGATCACGGCGCGCTGGCCGAATCCGCTGCGCAAAGCGGCGCCACGTTCTGCCATCAGCGGTGGCGGTGTGACGTCAAATTTCATATTGCCGGTAATTCCGGGCTGGGCTATGCCCAGTTGTTGCAAGCGGTGCGCATCCGGATTGGACTGCGCTGCGACGCAGGAGATAGCGCGCGCAGCAGGCAGAATCAGGGCAGCCAGCTGATGCGCTTTTTTCAACGATTTTTCTGACAAGCGAGCATTCACTAGCGTGACGGGCACCTGGCGTCGTTGACATTGGGCGACCAGATTTGGCCAGACTTCGGTTTCGATCAACACGCAGATCTGAGGAGAAAAATGCCGCAGGAAGCGGCGCATCATCCAGTTGATGTCATATGGTAAATACGCCTGCACGATGCGCTGCCCGACATCGGCAAACAATTTGCCACCGGTTTCGCGCCCGGTAGCGGTCATGTGCGTCAGCACTATCTTGTGCTCCGGGCAGCGTTGCAGCAGGGCGCGTATCAGCGGTTCGGCAGCACGGGTTTCACCGGCGGAAACGGCATGCACCCAAAGCGTCGCTGTGCTGTTTGATGTACTTGAGGTGCCGTAAAAGCCGAGGCGTTCAGCGATATGCTGGCGGTAACCCGGTTCCTGCCGCCCGCGCCACCAAATACGCAGCAAGGCGAAAGGCAGGGATAAACCCCAGACAAAAGAATATAAATGACGCATCGGATTAATTTCTACGGAAATTCACCAGTACGATGCCCGCCAGCACCAAAACGGCACCGATAGCGAAACGTGGACTGATAGGATCATGCATCAAAACTACCCCTGCCGCCACGCCAAACAAGGGCGTCAGGAAAGAAAATACCGACAGCCGGGACGCCAGGTAGCGACGTAAAAGCCAGAACCATGCCAGATAACTGGCAAACGCAATCACGAAAGTCTGAAACAGCATGCTGATCCAGGCCGTCTGGTTCCACGGGGTGAGTAATTGCTCTCCTCGCAAGAAGGCAACTGCCAGCAAGATGATGGCGGCACCGCTCAATTGATAAAAAAGTGTGGTGGTGGGTTCGGCTTCGGAAAGACTGGATTTACGGATGGTGACCGTGGTCGCCGCCCATAAGATCGCGGCCAGTACGGCCAGAGCGTCGCCAGTCAGCATATCTGTCATGGCACGGCCGCTGACGCCGAAGGCACCGGAAAAGGCCAGCGCAACGCCAGCGAAGGCCGATGCAATGCCCAGCCATTGTCGCGGTTGCAGACGCTCTGCCGGAATCAGCCAGTGCAGTCCCAGGACAGTAAAAATCGGTGCGGTGTACAGAAAGACCGACATATGCGAGGCCGAGGTGTAATTCAGGCCAGCGGAAATGCATAAAAATTCCAGTGCAAACAAGAGTCCGGCCGTCAGTCCAGGCAGGAAATGGCGGTCACGCAGGCTGAACGGAATTTTTTTAATCAATATCAACAGGACAACGAGCGCGGCGGCCAGCCCGGAGCGCAGGCCGAGCTGCACCGTCGAGCCGATGACAGGTACCGCCAGTTTGACGGCGACCTGCTGCAGGCCCCAGCAAATGCAGAGAAGGATCATCAGGCCGACGGCAGAACCGTCGAGACTTTTGCGGGTCGTCATGTGTTGCTAAAGTGGCATGTGCCAAGGGAATTTCAGGAAGCTGGAATATACCTTAATTTTTACTGCGACTCAGATTCTTGTTCAGCAAACGCCAGATATCGCTGAGACTGGCGCGCCGGCGGCGCTGGATCCATTGTCGCTTTCGCCATGCCCCGGGCAGGCCTTTGACCGCATCGCGCTTGGCGTTCCAGATGGGTTTGCCTTGTCCTTGCTGGGTAAAATAGGCCAGGCTGACCAGGTTTAAGGCCAGATGCAGCGGTAGCAGCAGCCAGAACAAGATACCCGGCATATTTTTGACGAAGGTCCAGACCAGATTGCGGTGACCGTAATACACACAAAAATCGCTGCGTTTGCCAGTCAGCGCCGAGCCGACGTGGTAGACCACGGATTCGGGCACATATAAGCAGCGATGCCCCAGCAACTGGTAGCGAAATCCCAGGTCGATATCTTCGATATAACAAAAATAATCTTCGTCAAAGCCACCGAGTTCATCGAACACATCGCGCCGGTACAAGCCTGCGGCGGCGCAAGTGGAAAAAATTTCGCGACTTTTCAGGTGTTCTGCCTGTAAAGCCTGACCGTGCGCTGTGCGCCAGACCAGACCGCTGATGTGATACGCGTCGCCCGTGCCATCAAGCAGCGTGCGCGTATTGGCATCCATCAGGCGACTGCCGAAAATGGCAAATTCCGGGTGTTGCTGCGCGGCGTCCATCAGGGTTTGCAACCAGTCGGGTTCAGGAAACGCATCGGGATTGAGCAGGGCGATCCAGTGGCTGTCTGGTGAGGCGTGGCGGACGGCGAGATTATTTCCGGCGGCAAAACCCAGATTGCTGCCAGCTTCAATCAGCCTGACTTCGGGAAACTGGCTGGTTACGGCTTGCGCTGACCCATCGTCGCTGGCGTTATCAACCACAATCACTTCGTAGTCTGGCCAGGTTTGCTGGCGCAAATCGCCGAGGCAGCGCAACAGCAGATCACCGCCGTTCCAGTTGACGATGATGACGCTGACTTTTTGAGGTGGGGTGGCGACGGGCATGCGTGTTTTCAGTCAATCAGGAAGCAGCGGAAGACGGTGCCGCGGCAGGCGCAGAGGATGCCGTGATCAGCAGGCGGGCGATGGCACGCTGGACGTCGGCGACGGCGGGCGGTTGCCCCTGGTCACCGAGATTGATGATCTTGTCGGACCAGTTGCCCTCGGTTTTCCAGCGCGGTGAGGCGCAATAAATTTCTATTGTCGGTTTTTCATAGGCGGCGGCGATATGCGTGAGGCCGGTATCGACGCCGATGACCAGCGCCGCAGCTTGCGCCAGTCTGACGGCGTCCAGCATGGGCAGGGCTGGCAAGATCACGGCGTTGGGCATGTGCGTTGCCATTGCTTCGGCTTCGGCGCGTTCTGCCGGATTGCCCCAGGGCAGCAATATCGGCATTCCGGTTGCCTGCAAACCAGCGGCGATGGCGATCCAGTTGGCGCGCGCCCATTTCTTCGCCGCGCCTGCTGTGCCGTGGAAAAAAACGATATACGGTGCGGCCGGCATCCAGTCGGGTTGCTGGTTTGACGGCGACGCTGGTGGATTCAAGCCAAAATCAGCAGGCGTGTCGATGACGTAGCCGCCTGCCGCCGCGGCGACCAGTCTTCCGCGCAAGACTGCGTGCGTGCGTGGTTCGACCGGCACGCTTTGGTGATGAAAGATGCGCGAGATGCCTTCGTAGCCTGAACCTTCCGTGCCGTTGGCCAGGCCGACTTTTTTACCGCCATGTTTGACTTTGGCGAGTCCCATGATGAGGCCGGTTTTTAGCAAACCCTGGGTGTCAAGTATCAGATCGTATTCCTGACTGCGTAACTTCTGGACAAAAGTGCGGATTTCTCGCCGTGTGGCAGCAGCGCCCAGACTCTTGCGCCAGCGCCGCAAGGCAAACGGAAAAATCTGTCCGACGCCGGGATGCAGACGCACCAGATTGACATACGCTTCTTCCACCACCCAGTCGATGCGGGCATGCGGAAAATGGCGCAGCAAGTCATTGACGACCGGCATATTGTGCAAGACGTCGCCAAGGGAAGAAACGCGGACTAACAGGATGTTCAAACGCTTTACTCTGCAAAAATTGGATAGAAAGAACGAAGGTCACGGCGACAAATGCCGCCGCAGGAGCCAAACAGCCCGGCTTGTTTGCCTGTGTTATCCGTGAATTTAATATACTCCCCTGTTTTCATAATAAAAATCGCCTTAATGCGCACGAATTTATTGCGGGGTTAAAAAAATACTGATGGGGAGTATGTTTTAAATCACTCTTTTGCCTTATTCCGATAAGGCATATGGCAATGACGCATCTGGCTTGACCGCCAGCACAGCTTTACCCAGCGCATTTTGGATGCGTTGCAATGCGGCCGGGTTTTCTGCTTCAAAGCGCATCACGATGACCGGCGTGGTATTCGAGGAACGCGCCAGACCGAAGCCGTCCGGGTATTCGACGCGCAAGCCGTCAATGGTGATGATGTCGTCAGCGCCGGGGAAATCCGCATGCTGTTGCATGGCGGCGATGATCTCAAAATTTTCGCCTTCTTTGAGCTGCAATTGCAGTTCCGGCGTGCTGTCGGATTGTGGCAGAGCGTTCAGCGTGGCGCTCATGTCGGCCACGCGGCTGACGATCTCCAGCAAACGCGCGCCAGCGTACAAGCCGTCGTCGAAACCGTACCAGCGGTCCTTGAAGAAAATATGGCCGCTCATTTCGCCACCGAGCGGCGAGCCGGTTTCTTTCAGCTTGGCTTTCACCAGCGAATGCCCGGTTTTCCACATCAGCGGCACACCACCGCGCGCTTTGACCCACGGGGCAATATGGCGCGTGCATTTGACATCGTACAAAATCTGCGCGCCGGGATTGCGGCTCAGGACGTCTTCGGCAAACAGCATCAGCTGACGATCCGGATAAATGATCTGGCCGTCTTTCGTTACGACGCCAAGACGATCACCGTCACCATCAAACGCCAGACCGATTTCGGCATCGCCGGTTTGCAGGCAGCGGATCAGGTCTTGCAGGTTTTCCGGATGCGCCGGATCCGGATGATGATTCGGGAAAGTGCCATCGACTTCGCAAAACAATTCCGTCACTTCGCAACCCATTGCGCGGTACAGATCAGCGGCATAGGCACCCGCTACACCATTGCCGCAATCGACGGCAATTTTTAAAGGGCGCGCCAGTTTGACATCGCCACTGATGCGATCAAGGTAAGCGGCTTTGATATCGTGCGTGCGATAGCTGCCGTTGCCCTTGGTGAATGCTTTAGCGAGAATGGCCTGATACAGCGCCTGAATCGCGTCGCCATAAATCGCTTCGCCCGCCAGCACCATTTTGAAGCCGTTATAGTCAGGCGGATTGTGGCTGCCGGTCACCATGATGCCCGAGCGGGCTTCCAGTACATTGGTGCCGAAATACACCATAGGCGTGACCACCACGCCGAGATCAATCACATCCACGCCGGTCGATTGCAGACCTTTGGCCAGCGCCTTGATCAGGTCGGGGCCGGACAAGCGGCCATCACGTCCGATGACCACGCTGCGTTCGCCCTTGGCGACTGCGGCACTGCCGAACGCCTGACCGATGAGTTCTGCGACTTCCGCATCCAGCGTCTTGCCGATGATGCCGCGAATGTCGTAGGCCTTAAAAATACTGGGAGAGAGTAAAGACATAGCTACCTTGTGGATTGTGATGTGAACTAATGCAGCACAGTTGCTGCAGGGCTGAGATCAGAACCGGAATTGCCTTGCCGGGCTTGCCAGATCAGATCTTCAATACCGCATTGTGGCTCGTATTCTGCCACTGTTTGCAGCAGCAGGGCGCGAATTTGCGCGTAATCAAATGCGCTGCACGCTTGCTCTAATTGCTGCAACAGGACTTGCAGGATTTCCCAGGGAATATCATTTTCCTGGGCGCGCATGATCAGTGGATGCGAGGTGCCTTCGACATTGTCGCCAATCAGCAATTCTTCATACAGTTTTTCACCGGGACGCAGGCCGACATGATGGATTTCTATACTGCCGTTGGGCGTCGCTTCGCATTTCACTTCGAGACCGCTTAAATGCACCATGCGGCGCGCCAGATCGATGATGCGCACAGGTTCGCCCATGTCCAGCACGAAGACATCGCCACCTTCACCCATAGCGCCGGCTTGCAGCACCAGTTGTGCGGCTTCGGGAATCGTCATGAAATAGCGCGTGATCTCAGGATGCGTCAGCGTGATCGGCCCGCCTTGCATGATCTGTTTGCGAAACAGCGGCACCACAGAACCCGACGAGCCCAGCACATTACCAAAGCGCACCATGCAAAAACGTGTTGCCTGTTGACGTTTTGCGCCAGCTTGCAAAATCAGTTCAGCCAGCCGCTTGGTGGCCCCCATGACATTGGTCGGACGCACGGCTTTGTCGGTTGAGATCAGGACGAAATTCTTGATCCCGGCGCGCATTGCCGCTTGCGCGACCGTTAGTGTGCCGAACACATTGTTGCGTATGCCTTCAACCGGATTATGTTCGACCAGCGGCACATGTTTATAGGCGGCAGCGTGATACAGGGTATCGACCTGACAGGTGGAGAAAATGCGGTCAAGCTTGTCGCTGTCGAGGATCGTGCCGAGAAACGGCAGGATTTCCATGTCGAGTTTCCATTGCTGGCGCAAGTGACTGAGTTCCTGCTCAATCGCGTACAAGGCGTATTCCGACATTTCCAGCAAGACCAGTTTTGCCGGACGCTGACGTAAAATCTGGCGGCACAATTCGGAACCGATAGAACCACCGGCACCAGTCACCATCACGACTTTGTCGGTAATGCACAGCGCTAACAGACGTGCATCCGGTTCGACCTGATCACGTCCCAGCAAATCCTCAATTTCCACTTCGCGGATATCCTGTACGCGCAATTCGCCATTCACCAGACTCTGGATCGAAGGCGTGACTTTGATTTTCAGTTTTAAAGGTTCGAGCTGATCGAGAATTTGTTTTTGCCGCGTCTTGGAAATCGACGGCATCGCCAGCAGGATTTCACGGATGTCGTGACGTGCGGCCAATTCGGCCAGCTTATCCGGCGCTGCCACCTGGATACCACCTATGGTAGAGCCCTGTAAATGTTTGTTGTCGTCGATAAAGGCGACACATACCGAGTCACTACCCGAACGCAGTGCCGTCGCCAACTGCGCACCGGCTTTGCCTGCGCCGTAAATGGCGACGCGTACGGCATCTTCCGACATGTCTGCTTGCAACAGCCATGCACGCGCCAGAAAACGGCTGGCGCCGACATATAAAATCGAACCGGCCCAGAAGAACCCGAAAATTGCGCGCGACAAGGGCGTGATATGCAACATGACACTGATAAACGCCAGCAACAATACTGCTGTGGACACGCCAATCACAACGACGCTGATAATTTTCTGGTCAATGAAACGGATGACGGCGCGATACAGGCCGATGCGGATAAAGATAGGAATCGACACCAACGGCACTGAAAAGATCAGCCATTGATAATGCTGCAGCAGGCTGAGATCGAACACGTCATAGCGCAGCCAGATCGCCAGTACGAACGTCAGCGGCAGGCAGATCGCATCCATGACGGCGGCAATGGCTTGTTTGTGCAAACGGGGAAGATTCAGCAAAGAGTGCATCATGGCGATAGCAATGGCCGGTTAATGTGTTACGCCATCGCGGCGCAATACTTTGAAAAAAGTCATGCACAAAATGCGCAAATCCAGCCATAAGGACTGGTGCGCCAGATAGTAGGCGTCCAGTTCAACTTTGACCGGAATCGGCAATTCGTCACGACCATTGACTTGCGCCCAACCAGTCAGACCCGGCAGGATAGTGTGGACCTGTTTTTCTGTGCGCAGTTCTATCAAGTCATCCTGATTGAACAAAGCAGGACGTGGCCCGACGAAACTCATTTCGCCGGTCAGTATGCTCCACAATTGCGGCAATTCATCCAGACTTGATTTGCGCAAAAACGAGCCTATCGGCGTCAGATACTGATCGGGATTGTTCAGCAAATGCGTGGCGACGGCGGGGGTGTCGATACGCATGCTGCGAAATTTCGGCATTTTAAAAATCGTATTGCGACGGCCAACGCGATCCGACCAGTACAGCACCGGACCTGGCGAAGTCAGGCGCACGCATATGGCCACCAGTAAAACCGGCACCAGCAAAATCAGGCTGGCAAACAGCGCAAGACAAAGATCAAAGAGACGTTTCAACATAATGTTTCAAAGGAGAGATTGGGCGGTCTGGCGCAAGCCTTGTTCTACCGAAAACGGCGGTGTCCATCCCAGAATTTTTTTTGCTTTACTGATATCTACTTGCAAGGATTGGCACAGCCGGTCTGCTGCCGACTGCTTGCCAGCCAGTCGCGCCAGCCATTGTAATAAAGGTGCAGGAAATGGCAGTAATCGTGCCGGCACATCCAGCGCCTGCGCGCAAAGACGTAATAATTCCGAGGTGGATAAATCGTGCCCGTCCGACACCAGAAAAACTTGTTGCGCGGCTGCCGGATGGCGCAGGCTGCACAGGATCAGGCTGACCAGATTATCCAGAAAGACAAAGCTACGCTGATTGTGAATGCTGCCCAGCGGCAGAGGAATGCCTTTTTTTACCCAGTGCAGCATGCTCAGGAAATTCGCTTTGACGCCCGGTCCGTAGACTAGCGGAGGTCGGATAATCGTGACATGCATACCGCTGCTCTCACCCAGGGCGAGCAAGGCGAGTTCTGCTTCCAGCTTCGATATACCGTAGGCATCTTGCGGCTTGGCGGCATCATTTTCAGTGAACGGATGCCCGGGTTCCGTGGCTTCACCGTTGACTTTGACTGAACTCAAATACACAAATTGCCGCACGCCGGCAGAGACAGCCTGACGCGCAAGATGCATGGTGGCATCAACATTAACGCGTCGAAATATTTCCAGCGGGTCTTTTGCCGATTCGTGCATCACATGCACTCTGGCGGCGCAATGGATCACGACGTCTGCATCTTGCAGGCTGGGCGACCAGTCGGTCTCTGGCCCAAGGTCGCTGATCAGGACTTGACGTAATTGTGGTGCATCCCAGGTCAGCGAACGCCGGCTGATGCAGGTCAGCGTTTCGCCTTGCTGGATTAATGCGTGTGCCACAGCATTACCGACGAAGCCGGTCGCACCCGTAAGAACGATATGTTTACCCATGCTACTTATTTTGAAACAGGTTGGTTGCGGCGGCGGTCGTAGACAAAATACCGGCGCGACAGAAATTTCAGAAAGCTGCGGAAAAACCAGTTGGCGTGACGCGAAACCAGATTACGGTTTTTATGTGCCGCAGCGTGCATGGCAGTCAGTTGCGGATAGTAGCGCACGCCTTTGCCCAGCAATTGGCGGGAGCGGTAGCAGATATCGACGTCTTCAAAATACATGAAATAACGGCTATCGAACCCTTGCAGCGACTGGAAATGCTGTGCTTCAAATGCCAGGAAGGCACCGGACGCCCAATCCACATGCCTTGCCGTCTGCAGCGAGGCTTTGTCATAGGGGCGGGACAGGGAGCGCAAAGCCAGCATGCGCACCAGCGAATACAGATTCGGGAAATGCCTGATGTTGGCATCGATCAGATGATGCTCCGCATCGCGATACAGATTTAAAGTGGCCAAAGGAAAATGGTCTTCGCGCATCTGCCGCACCAGTTGCCGTATGGTCTCAGGTGTGGTGCTGATATCTGGGTTCATGACAACAAAGTAGTCGTCTTTTTTAAAACCGACGCTGTTATTGATCGACTCAAATAAAAAATTATTATTTTCTCCGAACCCCATGCCCGGTGATGCATCGGTATAGGAGACACCGTGCTTGTGGCAATACTCTTTCAATGCCCTGGATGGCTGGTTATCCTTGATCCAGACGTGCAAATCTTCATTTTCACCTTGCAATCCTCCGAGGTAACTGGATATGAGTAGCTGTTCATGGCCGTGGCTGATGATGGCGACATGAATCATGCGTACATCCCCATCAATATCTTCCCCATAGTTGTTATCGCTGAATGCATTGTTTGAATGGTCAGAGCAAGTCTGATCCGGTTCCTGTCTCTGGAAATGACGTATTTAACCGCATTTTAAGCCGAGTCAGTCTATTTTTTTTATTTTTCCGAACCTGTCCGCAGTGGGGCATGTCTTGCTCAGTGCCGCTGGGCTGCCATCAGGCGTCGTGCAGCGATATGCAGCAGCAACCAGTCCAGCGTCACGCGTGCAGTCCAGGCCAGTGCTGCACCGATCAGTCCGAATTGTCTGGACAGGAAGTAGAGCACGACGATGTACAGCACCAATTCAACCATATGAAATTGCGCGGTTAATTTGGGCTTCCCTCTGGCTTGCAGCATGGTGTAGGGAAGTTGAGCGATGCCATTCATAAAACTTCCGGCGACCAGAATCAGCGTGATCGGCAGTGCTTTATGCGCGAAATCGGCGGAAAGCCAGAAGCTTAGCCCAGGATAGGCGATGATCGCGGCAAACAGGCACAAGCCCAGCATGATGAGCGCCAGGCGTCGATATTGGCTTTGGTATAACGCGCTGGATTCATGCTGGTTCTGCATGCCGGCAAACATGGGGAGCAGCGCCCCGCCAATCGCTGCGGGCACAATCAACATGCGCATCAGGCCTTCTTGTGGAATCGTATAGAGCGCCAATTGGCCGGCACCGAGCAAGGAACTGATAAAGAAGCGATCACCGAATACCATGAGCGGGCTGATGATGCCAGACACTGTCAGCCAGAACCCATACGACACCAGGCCACGCATAGGCGTGAATATCTCCGCGCCGTCAATCGGTGCGGAGCGCAGGTGGCTGCGCAATTGCAATAAACCTATTACTACGACCACTAGCCGCGCCATCGCCAGATAGAGTGCGATATGCGATAGCTGATTGCCATGTAGCCAGATCGATGCGGCCGGCAAAGTGAACATGCAAAATCCGAGAAAGATTTTGTTCAGATTAGAGGCAGCAAAACGTTCCAGCCCCTCCATCGCGCCACGCAAGCCGCTGGTGACGGCGGTTGGAATCACGCCAATCGCCGCAATCTGGAAGGCGCTTTGCGCATCGTTTTGCAGCGCAGGACTGATTTTCAGCCAGTGATGCGTGAGTGATGGCGCAAGCATTAACATTATCAAGGTGCCCGCAGTACCCGTAATCGCAGTCAGCAGCAAACCGGATTTCAGTACACGACCGATACCGTTATGGTCGCCGGTCATTCTTAATTTGCTGAGTCCGTAAGTCAGTGCGCGCCCGACACCGAAATCAAACAAACTGAAATAGCCGATCAGTCCCCAGATCAGCGTCAGTACGCCGAACGCTTCGTTGCCGAGATGTCGCAGGCAATACGGAATAAATGCGGCCGCCGCCAGTAGCGGTAACAGACTGCCACCGAGATTCCAGAAGGTATTGCGTTTCAGTGACATTCAGGCTTCGGATAAACAAGTGGACAAAGCAGTTTTCCAGTCAGGTAAGGCCAGTCCAAAATGCTCTGCAAACAAGTGGGTATTCAGACAAGAGTTCATCGGGCGAACCGCTGGCGTAGGGTAGTCCGTTGCCGGGATGCCGTGGACAACAGGCAGAGGTGCTGCTAACAAACCTTGCGCAAAAGCCTGACGCAGGATTTCTTCAGTAAAACCGCACCAGCTGGTGTGACCGGTTGTGCTCAGGTGATATAGCCCACGATGCTGTTTCCACCAGGCTGCGGCA
>JAGWUK010000526.1 GCA_028868455.1 Burkholderiales bacterium
AGTCTGAAAAATAAAGAGCACAAGCCTATGCCTGCTGATGCGGCTGATCGTGCGTTGTCGCGTTTGTCGGCGCTGGAAAGCTCCACAGGTACTGAGCGTGTTCAAGATGTGGCAAATGCAATCCGCAGCACGATGCAGCAATACTGCGGCGTGTTTCGTACTGATGATTTGCTGCAAACCGGCAAGCAAAAGATTATGGAAATTGCTGAACGTTGCAAGCACGTTTCGTTCAAGGATAAATCCAAGGTTTTCAATACTGCCCGTGTAGAAGCATTAGAGCTCGATAATCTGATTGAAACTGCAAAAGCAACCATTACTTCTGCAGCTGCTCGTAAAGAATCGCGTGGCGCGCATGCGCATCGTGATTACGAGAAGCGCGATGATGAAAATTGGATGAAGCATACTTTGTGGTATTCCGAAGGAAATCGCCTGGACTATAAACCAGTCAATACCAAACCTTTGACTGTAGAAACCTTCAAGCCAAAAGCTCGTACATTCTAAAGAGATATTGATATGGCACGTACACTTAAATTTAAAATTTACCGCTATGATCCCGATAAGGACGCAAAGCCTTACATGCAGGATCTGACTGTTGAGCTGCAGGATACTGACAAAATGTTGTTGGATGCTTTGCAACGGATTAAGGCCGATGTGGATGATTCACTGGCATTGCGCCGTTCTTGTCGTGAAGGGGTTTGTGGCTCTGATGCGATGAACATCAATGGCAAAAATGGTCTTGCTTGTACGACTAATCTGAACGAATTGACTGAGCCTATCGTATTGCGTCCACTCCCAGGGCTGCCTGTTATCCGGGATCTGATCGTCGATATGACGCAGTTTTTCAAGCAATACAATTCCATCAAACCGTACTTAATGAATGACTCGATTCCTCCGGAAAAAGAGCGTTTGCAGTCGCCGGCGGAGCGTGAGGAGCTGGATGGTTTGTATGAGTGCATTCTGTGTGCATGCTGTTCGACGTCGTGCCCATCATTTTGGTGGAATCCGGATAAATTCGTTGGCCCTGCTGGCTTGCTCCAGGCTTACCGCTTTATTGCAGATTCGCGTGACGAAGCAACAAGTGCGCGTTTGGATAATCTGGAAGACCCATATCGATTATTCCGTTGCCACACAATTATGAATTGTGTGGATGTATGTCCTAAAGGCCTGAATCCAACCAGAGCTATTGGCAAAATCAAAGAGTTGATGGTTCGCCGGGCAGTATAAAAACAGAAGCGATATCCGTTGCGATATCGCTTCTATTTCATGCATTCTTTTGAATGGCCTCAAGAGTTGCATGAAATAGAAAGCATTTGAATAGAAGGTATTTATGTCTGAGTCTAAAGTCATCACTCATCAAAGCGACCCTGCAAAGCGCGCTCGACTTAGATGGCGTGCCAGGCGCGGCCTGCTGGAAAACGATCTGATACTGACGCGTTTTCTGGATGCAAACGAAAATTCCCTGACTGATGAAGAAGTGGATGCATTCAGTCGGCTAATGGAGTTGTCAGACAATACCTTGATGGATCTGATCATGGCGAAAAAGCAGCCGGAAGCGGAAGTGGATTTGCCGCATGTGCACGCTTTGCTGCTGCGATTGCAAACAGCCTGATCAATTTTTTTGTGTTTTTTTTGATTAACGACTCACCTCTTATCTGAAGGAAGAGCCATGACTAATTCTGAAACAAAAGCAACCCTCTCTTTTTCCGACGGCTCGCCGTCTTTGGAGATGCCTATTTACAAGGGGTCAGTAGGGCCTGACGTAATTGATATTCGTAAGTTGTACGGTGCAACAGGAATGTTTACGTATGACCCTGGTTTTATGTCGACCGCCGCCTGCAATTCTTCTATCACGTATATTGATGGAGATAAAGGCGAATTATTGTATCGTGGCTATCCAATTGAGCAGTTGGCTGTTAATGGCGGAGACTTCCTTGAGACTTGCTATTTGTTGTTGAATGGTGAATTGCCAACGGCAGCGCAGAAGACCGAATTTGTTGCGACCGTCACCAATCACACGATGGTACATGAGCAAATGCAATTTTTCTTCCGCGGTTTCCGTCGTGATGCGCATCCAATGTCTGTCTTGGTTGGTACTGTTGGTGCCTTGGCGTCGTTTTATCATGATTCGCTGGATATCAACGATCCGCATCATCGCGAAGTTTCGGCTATCCGTATGATTGCAAAAATGCCGACCTTGGTCGCAATGGCTTACAAATATTCGATAGGTCAGCCCTTTGTATATCCACGCAATGATTTGTCGTATAGCGCCAATTTCATGCATATGATGTTCTCCACTCCATGTGCTGAATATAAAGTCAGTGATGTGCTGGTTCGTGCATTGGATCGTATCTTGATTTTGCACGCTGACCACGAACAAAATGCTTCAACGTCAACAGTGCGTCTGGCTGGATCTTCTGGTGCTAATCCATTCGCATGTATCGCTGCGGGCATTGCTTGCTTATGGGGTCCGGCGCATGGCGGCGCAAACGAAGCCGCCTTAAGTATGCTGGAGGAAATCGGTAGTGTTGACAATATTCCGGCATTTATCGCTCAGGTAAAAGATAAAAATTCTGGCGTTAAATTAATGGGCTTTGGTCATCGTGTTTATAAAAACTATGACCCACGTGCAAAATTGATGCGCGAAACCTGTTATGAAGTATTGAATGAGCTCGGATTGCAAGACGATCCGTTGTTCAAACTGGCGATGGCCCTGGAAAAAATTGCTTTGGAAGACGAGTACTTTGTTTCTCGTAAGCTCTATCCGAACGTCGACTTCTACTCTGGCATCGTTCAACGTGCGTTGGGAATCCCAACGGCATTGTTCACAGGTATCTTCGCTTTGGCACGTACAGTTGGCTGGATTGCTCAATGGAAAGAAATGATTTCTGATCCTGAGCAAAAAATCGGCCGCCCACGTCAATTGTTTGTTGGTGCACAAAAGCGCGACGTACCCGCAATGGATAAGCGTTAATAGATTGTCCGTCTATGTCGTTGCTTTAAAT
>JAGWUK010000527.1 GCA_028868455.1 Burkholderiales bacterium
CTGCAGATGTTCTTTTTTCGATCTTATTGCGCCGGATTATTGATGTCGGCGTGAATCGCGTTAATGCCTTGTATCAGCTCTTCGCTGAGTTGCAGATCAAAGGCATCAATGTTTTCTTTCAATTGCGTCAGATTGGTGGCGCCGATAATGGTGCTGGCGACAAACCAGCGCGAATAGCACCAGGCTAGGGCCATTTGTGCAGGCGTCATTCCATGCGATCGTGCCAAAGCGGCATAGCGTCTGGCAGCGTCGAGCACGACCGGGCGCATGTAGCGCGGGCTCCAGCTTGGCGGGAAGCGATTCAGGCGTCCGTCCGCTTTGGGGTCGTCGGCGTACTTGCCACTCAGTTGTCCAAATGCCAGCGGACTATACGCCAACAGGCTGACGTTTTCGCGATAGCAGGTTTCGTCCAGTCCCTGTTCATAGGCGCGATTCATCAGGTGGTAAGCATTTTGTATGGAAACGATGTGACCAAGATTTTGCAAGTCGGCCTGATGAATGAATTCGCTGACGCCCCACGAGGTTTCATTGGAGACGCCGACATGCCGGATTTTTCCTTCTTTGACCAGTGCGCCGAGCACGGCGACGGTGTCTGCGATCGCGGTGGATGGGCGCTCCAGTGCCGGATCGAATTGTTTCTGGCCAAAAATCGGCGCGTTCCGGCTGGGCCAATGTAGTTGGTACAAGTCGATGTAATCAGTTTGCAGGCGTTCCAGGCTGGTCTCTACGGCGGCACGAATATTGATTTCGTTGAGATCGTTTTCGCCGTGACGTATCCAGTGCATGCCACGCGACGGACCGGCAACTTTGGTCGCCAGAACGATCTGGTCGCGTTTGCCGGATTGTTTTAGCCATGTGCCGATATATTGTTCTGTCCTGCCTTGCGTTTCTGCGCGTGGCATGACCGGATACATTTCAGCCGTGTCGATAAAGTTAATGCCACGTTCCAGAGCGTAATCCAGTTGCTGATGCGCCTGCGCTTCGGAATTCTGTTCGCCAAAGGTCATTGTGCCCAGGCAAATTTTGGAGACCTGAAGCGTGCTGTTGCCGAGTTGCGTTGTTTGCATGGTCGTCTTTCCGTTCAATAGGGTCGTACATTGCGCAGCGCTTTGGCGCATTCCTTGACCAATGCCGGACCTTGATAAATCAGGCCGGAATATAACTGCACCAGCGAAGCACCTGCGCGCACCTTGGTCGCCGCATCCTCGCCGGAAAAAATGCCGCCAACGCCGATAATGGGGAGCTCATCGCCAAGTTCGGCTCTCAGTGCGCGTATCACGCGATTCGACAATTCGAATACAGGTTTGCCCGACAGGCCGCCAGTTTCTTCTGCATGCGGCAAGCCTTGCACGGCGTCGCGTGTGATGGTGGTATTGGTTGCGATCACACCGTCGATTTTATGTCGCAGCAATGCGTCGGCGATGGTTTTGATTTGTTCTGCATCGATATCCGGGGCGATTTTCAATGCGATAGGGACATAGCGTTTATGCTGGTCAGCCAGGCGTTGTTGCGCATCTTTCAGTTGTGAAAGCAGCGCATCCAATTCGCTGGCACCTTGCAATTGGCGCAGGTTTTTGGTGTTGGGTGAAGAAATGTTAACGGTCACATAGCTGGCGTAAGGGTAGACCTTGCCCAGACAATGCAGATAATCGTCGGCTGCGCGTTCGATAGGCGTATCGGCGTTTTTTCCGATATTGAGCCCCAGCACGCCTTGCTTGTTTTGATAAAAACGCGATGCCTGCACATTATTGACGAACGCGTCAACGCCGCCGTTGTTAAAGCCCATGCGATTGATGATGGCTTCGGCTTTTGGTAAACGGAACATGCGCGGGAGTGGGTTGCCGGGTTGCGCGCGCGGTGTGACCGTGCCAATTTCTATTGAACCAAAGCCGAGCGCAGCGAGGCCATCAATGTAAGCGCCGTCCTTGTCCAGTCCGGCAGCCAGCCCGACAGGATTCGGAAAGTGAATTCCCATTACGGTACGCACATCGTCTTCTGGTTTTCCGAACACGCCACCCAGCCCAAGGCGCTGAATGCGCTGTATCGCGGGTAAAGTCAGGTGATGTGCTTGCTCAGGGTCCATCGTGAATAACAGCGGGCGCAACAGCGAGTAAAGTAATTTGTCAGGCATGATGTGATGAATATTGGGAGTATATGTAAAAATTGGCTATTTACGCTTGTTGTTATTAGGGCTATTTTTAATACTCAGTGGGAGTATGTGTTTTTTCTTATTCGTTCAATGTCTGCCATCGGCCGTGGATCAGGGCGTCAAGCGGTTTGAAATTGGTTTTGTAGGTCATTTTGGGGCTGGCCGCGATCCAGTAGCCCAGATAGACATAGGGAAGATCCAATTCGCGCGTCTGAGCAATTTGCCAGAGCACGTTGTAGGTGCCATACGACGCTTTTTCGTCATCAGGATCGTAAAACGTATAGACCGAAGAAAGTCCGTCGGTAAGTACGTCGATGATGCTGACCATGCGTAATACCTGCTGCTCATCGCGAAACTCAACCAGTCGTGTATTGACGCGACTTTGCAGTAAAAACTGCGCATATTGTTCGCGACTGTCGTGATCCATGCCGCCGCCAGCGTGTCGTTGGCTTTGGTAATGTTGATACAGCTCGTAATGCTCATGGTCGTAAGCCAGCGGCATGACCCTGGCTTGCAGCCCAGCGTGTTTTTTCTCTGCGCGACGTTGACTGCGATTGTGGTGAAATTCGTTCACGCGTATGCGCACTGGCGTACAGGCTTTGCAGTCGTCGCAGTGCGGCCTGTAAATAAAAATACCGCTGCGGCGGAAACCGTTTTTTACCAGTTCAGAATAGACGTCGGCATTGATCAGATGCGCCGGCGTTGCAACCTGAGAGCGCGCCGATAATCCCTCCAGATAACTGCAGGGATACGGGGCGGTCGCATAAAACTGTATGCTGGAAAATGGCAGATCGTTAAGCTGAGTCACAGTTTTGCTGGCGTGATGGGTTTCCAATCGGTAATAGGCGGCA
>JAGWUK010000528.1 GCA_028868455.1 Burkholderiales bacterium
TCCTGGCACGCTCCAGGCGGCCCTGGTATCCGCGTTGACTCACATGCCTATGCCGGTTATTTCGTGCCGCCGAATTACGACTCCATGATTGGTAAAGTCATTGCCTATGGCGAAACGCGTGATCAGGCAATCCGCCGTATGCAAATCGCCTTGTCGGAAATGGTCGTGGAAGGTATCAGCACCAATATTCCGCTGCATCGTGAACTGATGATAGACGCCCGCTTCATTGAGGGCGGCACCAACATTCATTACCTGGAACATAAACTGGCAGATATGCCGGAATTATCCAAACAAAACAAGTAACACTGGTCAATACCGCTTCGCCGGAAAATTGTCGTTGCGGTAACGACCGGAGAAATGAGCAATATGGGCTGGCTAGAAATTATCATTGAAGTCGCGCGTGAACACGCAGAAGCACTGTCCGACGCGTTAATGGACGCTGGTGCTTTGTCTGTCTCGGTAGAAGACGCGGACGAAGGCACAGAAGCGGAAAATCCTTTGTTTGGCGAGCCGGGCATGGAACCCGATGAAGCGGCCTGGGATCGAAGCCGCGTCGTCGCACTGGCCAATCTTGATGTCGATCATGCTGCCTTGGTCGCCGAAGCAGCATCAGCAACTGGTTTGCCGGCATCACCAAGCTATACAACGCGTGACGTCAAAGAGCAGGATTGGGTCCGCCTGACACAATCCCAGTTTGCACCAATACATATAGGTAAAAATATCTGGGTCGTCCCTAGCTGGCACGACGCGCCAGATGCAGATGCTCTGGTCTTGGAACTGGATCCGGGTCTGGCCTTTGGCACAGGAAGCCATCCGACTACGCGTCTGTGTATGGAATGGCTGGAATCACATGCGCCGCAGGGGCAGTCTGTGCTGGACTATGGTTGCGGATCAGGCATTCTGGCAATGGTCGCCAGCAAACTCGGAGCCCGCTCTGTTATTGGCGTAGATATCGATCCGCAAGCGATAGAATCGGCCAACTTCAATGCAGAACGGAATCATTGTCAGATCGAATATGCATTGCCCGAAGCGTTTGGCAATGCACATCCCGCGGACGAAAAATTTGACGTTGTGGTCGCCAATATTCTGTCCAGTCCGCTGAAATTGATGGCACCCATGCTTTCCGGTCGTGTCGCGCCGGGCGGGGCATTGATTTTGTCCGGCGTATTGGCAAGGCAGGCTGAAGAAGTTGCTGCTGCCTACGCACCATTCATTCAACTCAGTGTCTGGGCGGAACATGAAGGCTGGGTTGCCTTATCCGGCCAGTTAGCCAGCTAATTCGCATCATGGCCCTCGCCACTCGCTGCCCACATTGCCAGACGATATTCAAGGTCGCCAACGACCAATTGAAACTGCATGCTGGTCTGGTGCGATGCGGCGCGTGCCAACAGACTTTTAACGGCGTCGAACATCTGGTGCCACTGGATTCCTTGCGACCAGTCGCGCCAGAACAAGCGATTGTCACCGTCAACAACAGTGTCGCCGCCACCGATTCCATCGTTCCGGAATCACCAACCACGCCCGCTGCTGCGAAGCATGTCGAACCTGCTCCGATCAGCACCTCGACTCTAGCAACTGCAATTACTGACGCGCCGGTAGTCAACGATTTTTCTTCTTCTTTAGATTTCGATCTCGGCGATGACCCTGCTTCACCATCGCTGATGTCGGAAGAAGCCGTCGTTGCACATGCTGAACTGGAAACGCACGCCGCCTTGATCGACACGCCAACAGCAGACTGGTCACTGTCAGACTCAGACACCGACACAACAGAAAAATCGATACAGCACGAACCGCATTTTTCTGCAACAGATGCCGACAGCGTTAAAATTTCGTCGCACGACCTGGAGATGCACGCCGAAGTCGACAGCAGTTCTGTGGAGCGTGAGCCCTATATCGGTGATGCGGAAGCGGCGCTTACCAATCAGTCGATATCCGGCGATGATTCCATCAGCGATGAACCATTCGCTGCAATTGACAGCCATGCCGAAGCAGAAGCGAATAATGTGGAAAGTGTGGGCGAAGACGAAGGCGACGAGGGCGATACAGACCTGCCGGATTTTGTCGTTCGTGCAGAGCGGGAGAAACGTCGCAGCCGTATTACGCGGGGACTCATGTGGTTTAGTTGCCTGTTGCTTCTCCCTCTTATGGTCGTGCAGGCTGCGTATATTTTCCGTGTTCAGATTGCAGCCAGACTCCCCGAATCGAAACCATTACTGACACAAGCCTGCAAAATGCTGCATTGTCAGGTACCACTGCCAGCGCAAATCGAGATGGTCACCATGGATTCAAACGAGTTGCTGAAAATCTCACCTGAGAAGAACATTTTTTCTTTAGCTATACAAATTCAAAACCGCAGCAGCACCGTCCAGACATGGCCGGTGATCGAACTGATTTTGAATGACGCCAAAGATAAACCCGTTCTTCAGCGTGATTTTCTTCCAGAAGAATATTTGAGCAATAAAGGGGACGTTGAAAAAGGATTCTCTGCCAACGGTGATCAAAGCATTAAACTGTATTTCGCACTGCCTCAATTGAAGGCCGCAGGTTATCACGTCGGCATGTTTTATCCCTGAGCAACGGCGACTTGCCAGGCGTGTGCCAGTTTCTTAGCGCGCGATGATGCTAATGGCAATTCAATAATGCCAGCGCAAGCTCCGCTCCCACTTTGGCATTGTGCTTGACCAATGCGATATTCGTTTCCAGGCTGCGCCCACCGCTTAGCTGCTTAATTCGCGCCAACAGAAAAGGCGTCACTTTTTTCCCCACAATGCCATGTTGTTCGGCTTCGCCCAAAGCCTGCACAATGTATTGCTCAATTTCTGCTTCTGGCATTGCTGACTCAACCGGCACAGGATTTGCAATCAACACCCCGCCGCGCAAGCCCAATGCCCATTTTGCATGGACAAATTCCGCCTGCTGCTCGGCGCTATCAAGCTGAAAATCAGCAGGAAAACCGCTATTCCTGGTAAAAAATGCAGGAAACGCCGCTTGCCCGACAC
>JAGWUK010000529.1 GCA_028868455.1 Burkholderiales bacterium
GAAACTTTCTGTTTGGCTTCTACCTCGATACGTTGCAGGTCGCGTTCCGCTTTCATCTTTAACTGATCGGTCGTGGTTTTGGCTTCGATGGCTTCATTGAAAGTGCGGCTGAAATTAAAGTTGACGATAGAGAATTCATCAACGATCAAGCCATGCCTTGCCATCCGTTCGCGCAAAGCCAGCACGATCTCATCGCGCACTTGTGAACGTTTGGAAATCAGTTCTTCTGCCGTGAAGCGGGCAGTCACAGCCTTAACCGCTTCCTGTACGCTGGGAATGATAATCCGTTCGCCAGGCTCATTGCCCAGATCGCGATAGACGGAGACTACTGCATCGGGGCGCACATGATAGTTGATCGCGATCTTGGTATGCACGGTTTGCAAATCCTTGGACGCTGCGTCACCATCACCTTCGCCTTTTTGAATGGCGACAGAAACGTCATGCATATGCTGGGCGATCGGCCAGATGAAATGCAGACCTTCGCTATACACTTGTTCCGACGGCTTACCGAATGTGGTCAGGACACCGCGGTGTCCGGCCGGAATGGTGGCAAAAGGATTCAGAGCCAGCAGCAGAACGATGACCAGGATAGCGGCCGCAATTTTCGGGAATTTTTGCATGATGTCTCTTTATTCGTTGGAAATAACATCATGAGTATACTTGTAGCGGCGACAAGTTGTAGCGGTAATACGATGGCAAAAAAACCGCCTTTTATTGGTTTGCATAAATGGCGACGACGGGTGATTCGTGGATGCGAACAACACCGCGATACATCCCTTCGGTATTAAATGGCAGCGCAATATTGCCGGCCCGATCAATGCCAATGATGCCGCCGCGTCCGCCATAGCGGGGCAAGATATCCATGATGCAATGCGCCGACGCTTCTGCAAGGCTGCGCTGCAGATAACGCATTTGTGCCGCGATGTCATACAGCGCCAGACTGCGCATGAAGGCTTCACCGGTACCGGTGGCGGACATGGCCGCAGTGCGATTGTCTGCATAACAGCCAGCGCCGATAATCGGCGAGTCACCTATCCGGCCAGGGAGCTTATTGCTCATGCCACCGGTGGATGTGGCTGCGGCCAGATTGCCTGCGCTGTCCAGTGCCACTGCGCCGACAGTACCGAATTTTTTATCCGGATCGATGGGGGCATCGGAGGCGTGTTTTTCCAGCAAATTGGCAGTGTCGTGGTCTAAATGCGTACCGGATTGTTGCGTCGCGCGTTGCCATTGTTGATAGCGCGTTTCAGTGTGGAAGTATTGCGGCGCCTCTAATTGCGCTCCGTGACTGGCAGCAAACGATTCAGCTCCAGCACCGCATAATAAAACGTGCTCGCTGTGTTGCATTACCAGGCGCGCGGCCTGAATGGGATTGCGCAAGTGGCTGACACCGGCGATGGCGCCTGCCCGTAAAGATTCACCGTCCATGATGGCGGCATCCATTTCGTGGGTTCCCGCGCGGGTGTACACCGATCCTTTGCCAGCGTTAAATAGCGGACAGTCTTCCAGCAGACTGACTGCCAGCGTGACCGCATCCAAGGCGCTGGCGCCGCCCGACAGTAACGTCGCGCCTTGTTTTAATATGGAATGGAGTGCTTCCGTGTACAGATGTTCTATTTCGCTGGTCATGGCGGAGCGCAGCAATGTGCCAGCGCCGCCATGAATAACCAGCGTTGCCGCAGGCATCAGGCGGGCCGGTCACCATCGACAGCCAGAGCGACTTCTTGCGGCGGTCCTTTGCGGGTGGTGCTATTGGGTTCCTGATATAGCCACGGCAACATGAACTTGGTCATTTCTGAAGCCGCATGCACCGGCGCTTTTGCCTGATGGGCAACGGCGCTGCAAATGGCTTCGATCAGACACAAGGCTGCGCCTTCGGAATTCGGTGAAAAATGTCTGCGTGTCTGCGCGTACAAGGTGACGTTCGCGAGCGAAGCCAAAGGTGAGCTTGGTGCATCGGTCAATGCCAGAATCGGAATCGCTTTTTCGCGCAATTGCTGCAATATCGTGACCACGTCTTCAGCGTAGCGCGGAAAGGAAATTGCAATCACCAGATCGCGTGAGGTGAATTTGAATAACTGACGTGCCACATTGGACGGGCCGCCGGAGCCGATCGTCGATTGCACAGTATTGCAAAACGGATCCAGATTATGTGCCATCAATCCGCCCAGGAAGGCGCTGGCGCCATATCCGACGATGTAAATGCGATCGGCATTCAGGATCATGCGAACAGCCTGGTTGCACAAGTCAGGTGCGAGGCCGCGCCGCGTGGCTTCCAGGTTAGCCAGATCTTCGTTGAGTGAACCGGCGATGATTTCTGTGCTGGTGGCGGCACGCGATACTTCACTTCGCAAATTATCGATCGGCGCCAGCATGGCTTCAAAACCGTACACCAGTTCAGCGCGGAATTGCGGATAGCCATCGAAACCTAATGCGCGTGCAAAGCGATTGGCTGTGGCAACGGAAATGCCGACAGCGTTGGCCAGTTCGTCGATAGACATGGTGGCCGAACGAAATACATTCGATAGCACATAGTCCGCCGCTTTTCTGTGCGCTTTGGACAGACTCATGTAAACCTTGCCTATCCGAGCGTTGACGGTGCCACCGAGGGCTTGCGTGTCAGGGCGATTCATGGCTGGCATTTTCCGGTGAAATAGAAATGTAAATATAATTTCATCGATTTAAATTGTAAAGAAATGAATCGTATCAAAATGCAGCACTCACAATCCTGAAATCAGCGTTGATGAAAAAAGCGACAAACCTTGAGATTAATCAGATTATCGAAAATTATTTAAATTTTATTCTGAATTTGATTGGCTCTTCGCAATGTTATTTTTAGCTAAGGAATGTTACTTGCGTCGTTATTGCAGCGAACATGCACGAAACTGCCGTCAACATGCAAATTGCTTATCGCAACAAAGGCGCGTCGCCATCGCTGAATTTTGACCATCCGCGACGGCGCTTGGCAAAAGCGTTGCAGCGTAATGCAGAGT
>JAGWUK010000530.1 GCA_028868455.1 Burkholderiales bacterium
GAGGGATGGCAGTCATCGACACGGGCAAGCCATTAATGGCACCTGTTGGTCAAAATATTTTGGCCCGTATGTTTGACGTTTTTGGAAATGCAATCGATCATCAAAGCGAACCCGTTGATGTTGCCTGGCGTTCTGTACATAATTTGCCTCCTGCTTTGACCCATCGATCGACAAAATCTGAAATATTTGAAACTGGCATCAAGCTTATTGATGTATTAATGCCGCTGGAGCGTGGTGGAAAAGCAGGATTGTTTGGCGGTGCGGGTGTCGGAAAAACGGTATTGCTGACGGAAATGATCCACAACATGATCGGTCATCAGGATGGGGTAAGCATTTTTTGTGGAATCGGTGAGCGTTGCAGAGAGGGTGAAGAGCTGTATCGCGACATGAAAAGCGCAGGCGTCCTTCCCAATATGGTAATGGTGTTTGGGCAAATGAACGAGCCACCTGGAAGTCGTTTTCGTGTTGCGCACGCAGCATTAACGATGGCAGAGTATTTTCGTGATGACCAGCATCGAGATGTACTTTTGCTGATGGATAATATTTTCAGGTTTATTCAAGCTGGCGCAGAAATATCCGGTCTGATGGGGCAAATGCCATCAAGATTAGGATATCAACCGACGATGGGGACAGAATTATCTAGCCTTGAGGAACGCATCGCCAACACAGAAAGCGGTGCAATTACGTCGATTCAGGCAGTTTATGTTCCTGCTGATGATTTCACTGATCCGGCTGCCGTACATACATTTTCACATTTATCTGCGTCTATTGTGCTTTCTCGCAAGCGTGCAAGCGAAGGGTTATACCCGGCAATTGACCCTTTACAATCGAATTCAAAAATGGCGACGCCAGGAATTGTTGGCGAGCGCCATTACGCATTAGCACAAAATATTCGCCGAACGCTGGCGCAATATGCGGAGCTCAAAGATATTATTGCCATGTTGGGATTGGAACAGCTATCTCAGGACGATCGCAATATCGTCGCTAGAGCTCGCAGGCTTGAACGGTTTTTAACACAACCATTTTTTACAACTGAACAGTTTACCGGTATGACTGGCAAATTAGTTAGTCTTGAAGATGCTCTTGATGGTTGTGAGCGTATCTTGCGCGATGAATTTAAGGATTATCCGGAGAGCGCTCTTTATATGATCGGGGCGATCGATGAAGCTGTAGTTAAGGCGAATTCGATTTCGAATCTGAATAACGCTTCTTCCCGAAGTGACCCAAAATCCGGTAAAGAAAAGCCGACGACAAACGTTGCGTCTGCTGCAAATGAAACGGTGCATACAAATGCATCTTAAAATTCTACTTCCATTTAAAGTTTTCGCTGATCTGAAACACGTGAAGCGCATTGTCGTTGAAACGCAGGGGGGGGCGTTTGGATTGCTTCCACGCAGATTAGATTGTGTGGCACCTTTAGTGCCCGGAATTTTAACTTACGAAACAGAGTCTGAAGGTGAAGTGTTTCTCGCAGTTGACGAGGGAGTTGTCGTAAAAGTTGGCTCTGAAGTACAAGTTTCCGTGCGCAGAGCGATCGGTGGTAAAGATCTTGGCATGCTACGAGAAGCCGTGGAAAAGGAATTTTTGGCTTATTCAAAAGATGAACAAGAGGTGCATTCGGTTATGGCAAAACTGGAAACCGGTTTGTTACGTCGTTTTGCGAATATGCAACGAGATTGAAGTCATGGGATCAGACCACAACATCTCCGGGAAAGGTAAAAAAGACTTGTCAGAGCAAGTAGGTGAGAAAGCGATCCGAAAATTAAGAGCTCGGCGTAATGGAAACGCTGATGTCTGGTTCGGTCTTGGAATGATGGGCTTAATTGGCTGGTCCGTAGCCGTGCCAACATTATTGGGTGCTGCATTAGGACTGTGGCTGGACAAAAATTACCCGGGATCACATTCGTGGACATTAGCACTTTTAATGGCAGGACTTGTGCTTGGCTGTTTCAACGCATGGCATTGGGTTGATCAAGAAAACAAGGCAATGCAAGACGAGAGGGAGGAGCATCTTGACTGACTTAATAATGCTGATATTTGCAGGGGTTACTGGAATGTTGTTGGGGGGGATTTTTTTCGGCGGGTTATGGTGGACAGTTCAACGTGGTATGACATCAAAACGTCCCGGATTGTTATTTCTTAGCAGTATCGTCATAAGAATGGGAATAACACTTGGAGGATTTTATTTAATCTCAAACGGGCAATGGAAAAGACTCGTTGCCTGTTTAGTCGGATTTTTGATTATGCGTATGATTGTTGAGCGCGCTTCCTTTTCCCGTGAAGTAAATACGATTGTTACCTTGGATACTAGTCATGCACCTAAGTCCTGATGAAGTCGTTTATTGGCAATATGGTTTTGTCAAAATTAATTCGACAATGATAATGACCTGGATCTTAATGATAATGATGAGTGTTGGCTCCATGTTGATCACAAGAAATTTGTCACATGCGATTCAGCGATCTCGCTGGCAAAACTTCCTTGAGATCGTCGTCACTGGAATTGAAAAGCAAATTCAAGACGTGGGTTTAGCTCATCCTGAGAGTTACCTGGGTTTTTTGGGCACGTTATTTCTGTTTGTGGCGACAGCGAGCTTATGCACGATTATTCCTGGTTATGATCCGCCTACTGGTTCACTTTCAACTACAACGGCATTGGCATTATGTGTGTTTATTGCAGTTCCATTTTTTGGTATTAAAGATCAGGGGATCGGTGGTTATTTAAAATCATATATGGAACCAACTATCATCATGTTGCCCTTCAATGTTATTAGTGAAATTTCGCGAACACTGGCACTCGCCGTAAGGCTGTTCGGCAACATGATGAGCGGGGCGATGATTTTAGCGATTTTACTTGCCATAACACCTTTGCTTTTCCCCATCGTTATGACAGCACTTGGGCTTCTTACCGGGATGGTGCAAGCATATATATTTTTTATTCTGGCGGCAGTGTATATCGCTGCTGCAACACGTACTCGCAAAGGGAATGCC
>JAGWUK010000018.1 GCA_028868455.1 Burkholderiales bacterium
TGTCCGAAGTCCAGGTGGTCGATGCCTTGCCGGATTCACCGGCGCCGGTTTCTATTGTTGGCGAATCCAAGTTGATGCTGAAAGTCGAAATCGACGTGGCAGCGGAGCGCGAACGTCTGACAAAAGAAATTACCCGTCTGGAAACAGAGATTGCCAAGGCCGAAGCCAAACTCGGCAATGAAAGTTTTGTTGCTCGCGCGCCTGCTGCCGTCGTCGCGCAAGAGAAAGAAAGAATGGCGAATTTCTCCGCGACGCTGACGAAACTGCGCGAGCAATTTGGCAAATTGCCTGTTGCTTAAGCATTTGTCATCTTTGGGTTAAAGTAGAGGCTCTAAAAATCTTGTACGTGGCGGCGAGATTCGCCACGTACAATCGTTTTTACATTCAGGTCTGAAGCGAAGTTCCTGCTACGTGATTATTCGCCGAAACAGGATTGCAGCAGTCCTGACTCTCATAACTCTTATATCGGTGACACCATGAAAAAACTCGGACTCCTTGCTGTATTGCTGTCTCTCTCCATTGCACCATTTGCGCATGCCGACGATAGTCCGACCGGATTATGGAAAAGCATCGATGACAAATCCGGCAAGCCCAAGGCATTGATACGCATCACCGAAATCGGTGGCGAATTGCAAGGAAGAATCGAGAAATTATTCCTGGAACCCGATGCAGAAAAAGAACCCAAATGTGTCAAGTGTGAAGGTGTGAATAAAGATCAACCCATCATCGGCATGACCATCTTGTTCGGATTAAAAAAGGATGGTGATGAATACAACGGTGGGAAAATCCTTGATCCGGGCAATGGCAAACTGTACAGCAGCAAACTGACGCTGATCGAAAATGCAAAAAAACTGAATGTGCGCGGCTATATCGGCGCGCCGCTGTTTGGACGCACACAGACCTGGATCAGAGAACAATAAGCAGTCATCCAAACCGACAGGAGCCCAGACTCCTGTTTTTTCATCATCGCTGGAAACGATGCCAGCGCGCTTTCGTCTGGCAACGCACATACTGCGCCCGGCATTGCGCTTATGCTGGCAGAACTTGATTTATATCAGTATCGTCATATTGCAAACGAATACGATACCCTTAAGTAATATTTATTGAAATACAAGACCGATGAAAAGTATTGTTCAGGCTAGACATGGCAGTTCAGGCGTTACACGTCGTGCTGACTAGTCATCATGGCACAGGAACAGTTTTTCGTCCGTCCTACACACCACAAGGAGTTTCCATGCATATTGATCACCACCCTCTGACTGCCGACTTCCCGGAACACAAAGAAGCTATCCAGGCTTTAAAGCAAAACAATGCCCATTTTTCCAAATTGTTTGACGAATACGAAGAAACAGAAAAAGCCGTCAATCGTGCTGAAAACGGTGTCGATAACTTAGGTGACGCCGCACTGGAAGCCTTGAAAAAAGCACGCCTTTCGCTGAAAGATCAGTTATTTCAATTTATTCAAGCAGAAGCAAAAGCCTGAGTTCTTTTGTTTGCTGAAGTAAGGCATTACAAGGCGAAGACTGATTCGTGCCATTTTTAGTCTTGACGCCAGTTCTGAACTTGTTGCGGCCATCTGTTTTCAGATGGCCACTTATTTTTTGGCCTCCGAACGGTCATTCATCACCGTTTGACAACAACATTTCGCAAGATCCCCACCTTTTTTTGCGGTGTACTGTGTTGTGTCTGCAACAAAGTAAAAACCGTGTTTAACGCACGATCGTGCTTAAACCACGTCACTTTCCGGAAAAAAAACAGTCTTATCATTAGTTGCACTGACACAATTATTTCCTGAATATGCATAATTCAGGTACGTGCAAGCTTATTGCGGTGGTACATTTACCGGTGGCTGGACAGAATTCAATACAGAGCTGACACAAAATTATCCCGAAAAAGCATTACCTGCCGGAATAATCTGACGTTAGTTCAATAATTGGGCTTATGCAAAATTGTTCCAGCAAGGCATAGCGACGAAGGCAGTACACATCGTACGACAAGGAGCTATAACGCCGCTGGGGCGATTTTGCGTAAGTCCTAAATAACAAGAGGAGACATTCTGCCTTACTTTCCCTCTGTCTGTTCCATCTTCATGTACTTGCCCGACTGTGTCCGCGCGCTCAGTTGGGGTGATAACTATAATTTTTTCGGCAATTTTTTACCGATTTTTGAATGACTGAGGGATGTGATGAATCAGCTTGCACGTATCAAAATTAGCGCCCGACTTGCATTGGGTTTCGGTCTGGTATTGTTGTTTGCAATTGGTTTGCTCGCTTTGGGCTTGTACAGAATGAGCCAGTTGCAAGGTTCGACCAATTATATTTTCAACACCAAAGTGGCGAGTCTGAATGCTGCGACCGACATGCGTGAACAAGGGCGTGCCGTAGCACTGATCCTGCGCAAAATGGTGGCGCCAAGTAATCAGGAAGAAGCCGACCGTGAAACCAAACGGCTGGTAAAAACGCTGGAAAGCTACAACGCGTCAGAAACCTTCGCAAAAAAAATGATCGAAGGCACCGAAGGTAAGGCAACACTGGAACTGTCCATCAAAGAAAAACAGCTGGTGCTGCAAATTGCCAACAAAATTAAAGCTTTTGTCGCCGAAGGCAATTATTTCGATGCCTCTTCTTTATTGCAAACCGAATTTACCGTTCCACACGATAAATGGATGGCGGCGCTGACCGAGCTGGCGACGCAACAGCATAGTGCCATGCAAGTCACTTACGACGATTCGCTCAAAAACTACCGCGGTGCCATGACCAGCATGTCTATCGTCGGTATTCTGACCATTGCAGCGGGCGTTCTGGCCGCATGGCTAATTACCCGCACGATCGTAGCTCCGGTCAAGGAAGCCGCCGAGGTCGCCAATCATATTGCCAACGGCGACCTGAATCAGATGATCAAAGTCGTCGGTACCGATGAAATCGGCGAATTGCTGACCTCGCTAAAGCAAATGCAAAGCAATTTGCTGGAGACAGTCTCAAGAATCAAAACAGGCACAGAAACCATTACCGTCGCTGCGCAGGAAATCGCTCATGGCAACGCCGATCTGTCCAGCCGCACAGAATCGCAGGCCAGTTCACTGGAAGAAACGGCCAGTTCGATGGAAGAACTGACCAGCACCGTCAAACAAAATGCGGATAACGCCAGACAGGCGAATCAACTGGTAGTGTCCGCAACCGGCGTTGCAGTCAAAGGCGGTGCTGTAGTCGGGCAAGTGGTGAATACCATGAGTTCGATCAAAGACAGCTCGCGCAAAATTGTCGACATCATTGGCGTGATTGACGGCATTGCGTTCCAGACCAATATTCTGGCGCTGAATGCGGCCGTTGAAGCAGCGCGTGCCGGTGAGCAGGGGCGCGGCTTTGCCGTTGTCGCCAGCGAAGTGCGGAATCTTGCACAGCGTAGTGCCGGCGCCGCCAAAGAAATCAAAATGCTCATCAGCGACTCGGTGGACAAGGTAGATCAAGGCAGCAAACTGGTGGATGAAGCCGGCAAAACCATGGATGAGATCGTCACCAGTGTGCAGCATGTGGCCGACATCATGAGCGAGATTACGGCGGCCAGTCAGGAACAAAGCGCGGGCATCGAACAAGTCAATCTGGCGATTACACAGATGGATGAAATGACGCAGCAAAATGCTGCGCTGGTCGAACAGGCGGCGGCAGCGGCGGAGAGCATGGAAGAACAAGCCGTGGAACTGGCGCAGGCGGTCAGCGTCTTCAAAGTACCGTCACGCGCCACACAGCACACTGCGTCCATCGCGGCCTCACCCGCGACTTTACGTCGCCCGCAATTGCGTTAAGCCGGAACGGAAACTGCCTTCGTGCGCTGCGGCCGGAATACTGTTTGGTCGGCGTAAAATGCGGCGTCCTGCGCCGACCACCAGCCCGGAATCCCGAGCACCGGCAAAGGCGTGTAATCTGCGGTCGTCAGCGTGCCAGTGGCCAGTTGGCTTGCCACTTGCGCATCCACATGGCAGCGCTGTTCTTCAGGCGTCAGGTTGAAAAAATCGGTGGCGACACGCACCACCCAGGTATGCGCCGTAATTGCTTTATACGGCGTCACCAGTTTTTCCATCAGCGCATGACCAAAGCTCCAGACAGTGGCCTTGCTACCGAACATGGCGCGCTGGGCAATGAAGGCGGATTGCCAATGATGACGACGCAAAGCGTCAATTAATTGCTGCCCTTGCGGCGAATTTTCCACAATCAGCAAAGCAGCATTTTCATCAAAGATGGTCGCGGCATCGCGTGCTGGTCCACGAGATTTCCCAATTCCTAATGCCGCTATTTGTGCCGACTGCAAAGCATTCAATTGCCGTTTGATCAGAGGAAAACGCAACCATACCAGCGCATTGAAAAAATCATGCAGATTCTCACGCGTCGGCACTAGTCCGGTGGCGCTGATATGGGCTTCGTAAGCAACGCCGTCCGGCAACTCTGCCTGCGGAATGAATCGTATCGCCTGGCCCCTGTGGTTTTGCAGCTTCTGCGCCTGCGCATCGCTATTCAATTGCGCACGCCAGTCATTGGCATCCAGCAGGCGTTGCGCCGCCGGACGTACGGTCGCAAACCAGTCCCGCGACCAGTCAAGATCGTCAAAAAATCGCGCTGTCATTCAAAACATTCAGGCTGCAAGCATTTTCCAGGAAATCGTTTCGCCGCCATTCAAAGGCACGATGGTGGATTCTGCAAACGGCAATTCGGCAGGCAAACGCCAGTCTTCACGCTTCAGCGTGATGTGGCCGGTATTGCGTGGCAACTGATAAAAATCCGGGCCATTCAGGCTGGCAAAGGCTTCCAGCTTATCCAGCGCATCAGCCTGATCGAAGGCCTGCGCATACAATTCCATCGCATGCAAAGCCGTATAGCAACCGGCGCAACCGCAGGCATGTTCCTTTAAACCTTTTGGATGCGGTGCCGAGTCGGTGCCGAGGAAAAAGCGTGTGCTGCCTGACGTCGCTGCTTTGACCAGGGCGAGCCGGTGGGTTTCGCGTTTCAACACTGGCAGGCAATAGTAATGCGGGCGAATACCACCTTTAAATATCTCATTGCGGTTGTACAAAAGATGGTGCGCTGTTATTGTCGCGGCAATCGGGCCGGATGCTTCGCTGACATAGGCTGCCGCTTCGCTGGTCGTAATGTGCTCAAAGACGACTTTCAGTTCCGGCATGTCGTGGCGCAACGGTTGCAGTACGCGCTCGATGAACACGGCTTCGCGGTCAAACAAATCGATGTCGGGATTGGTGACTTCGCCATGCACCAGAAACGGCATGCCGACTTCTTGCATGGCTTCCAGCGTTTTGTAGCATTTTTTCAGATCGGTCACGCCGGCATCAGAATTGGTCGTGGCGCCGGCCGGATACAGTTTGACAGCATGCACGAAACCGCTGTCTTTGGCGCGGCGGATCTCGTCTGGCGGCGTATTGTCGGTCAGATACAAAGTCATCAGAGGCTCAAACGTCATGCCTTGCGGTAAGGCACTGAGAATGCGCTGGCGATAGGCAGCTGCCTGTTCTGTCGTGGTGACCGGTGGGCGCAGATTCGGCATGATGATCGCGCGCGCAAATTGCGCTGCCGTATGCGGCAACACACTGGCCAGGGCAGCGCCATCGCGCAAATGCAGATGCCAGTCATCGGGGCGAATCAGGGTAATTTCTTGTATGGCAGAGGTAGTCATGGCAACTTTCGGTCAGCGTCAATTGAATAGCCGCCATTTTACCGTTGCGCCTTCTGCTGCGGAAGGAGAAATAAATACTCCCCCTTAGTATTATTTTCAATTCGCTTACTTTACGTGCGTAGTAAGACGAAAAAATTTTACTTTTGAGGGAGTATAGGAAAAACTCAGAACTTGCCTGATTTAATGCGTAATGATTTTCGCCAGGAAATCACGTGCACGGTCAGAACGCGCATTCGTGAAAAACTCGTCTTTTGCGCAGTCTTCCACAATCACACCTTTGTCCATGAACACAATGCGATTGGCCACTTTTTTGGCAAATCCCATTTCGTGCGTGACGACCATCATGGTCATGCCTTCTTGCGCCAGTCCGACCATAACATCCAGCACTTCATTGATCATTTCCGGATCGAGTGCCGAGGTTGGCTCATCGAACAACATGGCAATCGGATCCATCGACAAGGCACGCGCAATCGCCACGCGCTGTTGCTGACCACCGGACAACTGACCCGGGAACTTATCTTTTTGCGCAATCAGACCGACGCGATCGAGATATTTCAAACCGCGCTCGGTCGCTTCTTCTTCCGAACGACCGAGTACCTTGACCTGACCCAGCGTCAGATTCTGGCGTATCGACAGATGCGGGAATAATTCAAAGTTCTGGAACACCATGCCGATGCGCGCGCGCAATTTCGACAGATTGGTTTTCGGATCGCCAACCGAGATACCTTCAACTGTGATCTCGCCTTTTTGGAAAGGCTCCAGACCGTTGACCGTCTTAATCAAGGTGGATTTGCCGGAACCAGAAGGACCGCAGACCACCACGACCTCACCCTTGGCCACCGACGTGGTGCAATCGGTCAATACCTGAAAGTGACCATACCATTTGCTGACGTTATTTAATTTGATCATATTTATCTCCACTTACGTTAGCGAATGATCGCTACTTTTTGCTGTAATTTTTTCACGAGGCTGGACAAACCAAAGCACAGGATGAAGTACACGACAGCGACAAAGGAATACATCTCAACCAGACGACCATCGCGTTGCGCGATTTTGGATGCGGCGCCGACAAAATCGGTAATCGACAACACGTAGACCAGCGACACGTCCTGAAACAGAACAATGGTCTGTGTCAGCAATACCGGAATCATGTTGCGGAATGCCTGTGGCAAAACAATGTACCCCATGGTCTGCCAGTAATTCATCCCGAGCGCATAACCGGCCCAGATCTGGCCACGCGGAATCGACTGGATACCGGAACGCATGATCTCGCAGTAGTACGCCGCTTCAAACATGACGAAGGTAATCAACGACGAAGAAAATGCGCCGACCTGTACTGGTTCGTTCGAGCCGATGATCCATGCGCCGAGATAAGGCACCAGGAAGTAGAACCAGAAAATCACCAGCACCAGCGGAATCGACCGCATGATGTTGACATAGGTTGTTGCGATGAAGGATACGGCCTTGATGCTGGACAGGCGCATCATCGCCAGCAAGGTGCCAAGAATCGTACCACCGATCATGGCCAGCAAAGTCAGCTTCAGCGTAAATGTCATCCCTGTCGTAAACAGGTACACCCATGAACGTTGAATGACGTCAAAATCGAAATTAGCAAACATGATTAATGTCCCCCTGCTTTAGCGGAACCAGAAGTAATGAAACCCGGCACCGCAGTAAATTTCTCCAACAGGTTCGCCAACACGATCGCGATCACTGACACCACCAGATAAATGATGGTTGCCGCTGTAAATGCCTCAAACACCTGAAACGAAAACTCCTGCATAGAACGCGCACTGGCCGTCAATTCCATCAGGCCGATCGTCAATGCAACAGAGCTGTTTTTGATGATCGCCGCCAGTTCATTCGTGAGCGAAGGAATGATGATACGGAACGCCATCGGCAACAATACGTAACGATAAGTTTGCGTCAGGGTCAGTCCGAGCGCCGTACCTGCCATGCGCTGACCACGCGGCAGAGCATTGATACCGGTCGACACTTGTACTGCAACCCGTGCTGAAGTAAAGAAACCGAGGCTCAGCACCGCCGTAATAAAAGGGGCATTCGGCAAAGTCTTCAGCCAGTTACCAAAATCCGTCGGTACCAGTTCTGGCATCACAAAGTACCAGAGAAACATTTGTACCAGCAGTGGAATGTTCCTGAACAATTCCACGTAAACATTCGCCAATCTTGCTGCCCATTTGTTGGGAGCGGTGCGTATCGTGCCAATCAATGCACCGAGTACCAGTGCGATAATCCACGCGAGGCCGGCGGTCGCCAGCGTCCATAGCAATCCTGAGAGTAGCGAATCCATATAGGTGCCGCCGCCATCCGGCGCGGCTTCCCAAAAGATATTCCAGTTCCAGTTATATTTCATGTCATCCCCTCTAAACAAATGCACATCACATCCGCTGCGGCGCACATCGTCGCAAAATAAAACGGGGGGCGGTTACCCCCCGTTGTGTGACGGCTTAAATCATTCCAGTCGGACGATTATTTTTTCTTTTTCATTACTACTTTTTGTGCTTCCGGCACCACAGCATAAGCCGATGGTTCGCCAGAATCAGTCGGTTTAGCAATCACGGCTTTCAACTGATCAGAAATTGGCCAGTTCAGCGCGACGCCTTTTGGTGGAATCGGTTGCAGGAACCATTTGTGGTAGATGCGGTTGATGTCACCGGAAGTCAGCACATTGCTGATGGCTTTATCGACGACTGCTTTAAACGGTGCATCGTCTTTGCGCATCATGATGCCGTATGGCTCAACCGACAGCGCTTCTTTGCTGATTTCGTAATCTGCTGGTGCCTTGGAGTTCGCCGCCAGAGAAGCAAGCAGAATATCGTCCATCACGAAGGCAACAGCACGGCCTGTTTCGACCATCAGGAAAGCCTCTGCATGATCTTTGGCTGGCAGGATGTTGATGCCCAGATTTTCTTCCGCATTCAGTTTCGTCAATTGCTTCAGGTTCGACGTACCGGATGTCGAAACGACTGGTTTGCCTTTCAGGTCAGCCAGTGATTTGATGTGGGAAGATTTTTTGGACAGGATACGATTCGCTGTCACGAAAGTCGTCGGTGCAAAAGCGACCTGCTTTTGGCGTTCCATATTATTCGTGGTGGAACCGCATTCCAGATCGATCGTACCGTTCGCCATCAGCGGGATACGGGTAGCCGATGTGACTGGATTCATCTTGACGTTCAATGAAGACAGACCCAGTTGTTTTTGGACAGCTGTCACAACTTTCAGACACAAATCAATGGAATAACCTTGATAAGATTGTTTGTCATCAAGATACGAGAATGGAATGGACGAATCACGTACACCCAGTGTGATTGTTCCTGTTTCTTTAATTTTCTTCAGCGTACCTGTTTCTTTAATTTTCTTCAGCGTACCTGTTTCTTGTGCTTGCACTGTTCCTGCAATCGCACCAGCACTGATCAGAACGGCGATTAATCTCGACAATTTCATACTATCTCCAAAAGTTAAATCAAAAAAATGTCAGCTCATTGAGTTTATCAAAACCCTCACATTACTATCCGTTTTTTTATCGGACTTATACGTACTACTACTTATTGGAAGCGACGTTTTTCGCCACTTTTCTCCAATTTAATCAGCGACTTTATCGCTGGGGAAACGAATGTTGTCGCGTAACAAGAATCCCATCGGCATGTTCAGATTGGCGCCTTTGGGTGGAATCGGTTTGCGAAACCATTTGTCATACAGTTTGGTGAATTCGCCGTCGTTCATCATGCGGGCAACTTCGCGATCGACAAAATCCTTGAACGCGGGGTCGTCCTTGCGCATCATCATGGCGTAAGGTTCGGTCGACAAAGCATCGCCGACGATAATAAATTTGGAAGGATCTTTGGCGCCGGATCGCAAACCGTATAGCAGCACATCATCCATAGGGAAGGCATCGGCCTGAAAATTTTCCACCATCTTGAACGAGTCGTCGTGATCGTTACCTTCGACAAGGCGCAGGCTCAGTGCGCGCACTTTGTCACGATCATTCAGCAATTTGACGGTGGTCGTGCCTTTGGTGGTCACGACTTTTTTGTTACGTAAATCGGTCCAGTTTTTAATGCCGGAATCGGCGCGCACAATCATTCGCGTCATGGCAAAAAAATGTGGAATTGTAAAGCTGACGGTCTTGCGGCGTTCTGCATTATTGGTCGTCGAGCCGCATTCCAGATCGGCTTTGCCATCCACAATGGCAGCAATCCGCGTGCTCGGCGTCACCAGCAGATAGTTGACTTTCAGTTGCGGCAGCTTGAGTTCTTTTTTGAGCGCGTCGACCACTTTAAGACAGATATCGACGGCATAACCTACCGGCTTATTGTCAACCACATAGGAGAACGGAACGGAAGCTTCGCGATGCGCAATGGTGATGGTCTGCGTTTCTTTGATGCGTGTCAGCGTGTCGGTGGCGTGCGAAAGTGTGGCGCAGAAGAGTAGCAAGCTTGGCATGCCCACCCTGATGACGCGTTTTAAAACTTTCATAGAACCCCCTTTTTAACAATGCTGTGAATGGTAATGACAAAGAGTGCACGACATCAACCGAAAATAGCAGTTTACACAGAATATTATTTGGCGTTTTTGAGATTTACCTTATTGACAAAATATACATTTATTTGCACTAAAAGCCATCTGCCTGGAAATAAGCGCGCGGCATGGCGCTGACAGTCATACGAAAAATCCGCCTAAGAATCATGATCTTATCAAGGCGGATTTGTGCAAGTTCAGCACCAAAAGCAACATCCACCATCCACAGCTTAGATGATGGATGCCGTTTTACAACTCCCGATTAAGGGTACAGACCACGCACCTCACGTGCTTGCAAGACGCGCGAACAACCGATGATAAATGCGGCAGTACGCAAAGAAACCTTTTTATCTTCGGTCACATGCCAGACCGATTCGAAAGCTTCTTTCATAATCCGCGTCAGACGCTGATTGATTTCATCTTCTGACCAGAAATAGCTGGAGAAATCCTGCACCCATTCAAAATACGAAACGGTCACGCCGCCGGCATTGGCGATCACATCTGGCACAACCAGTACGCCTTTGTCGCGCAAAATATCGTCGGCTTCTGGTGTCGTCGGTCCGTTCGCCCCTTCCAAAATAATCTTGGCACGAATCTGATCAGCATTTTTTTCATTAATCTGCTGCTCCAACGCCGCCGGAATCATGATGTCGCAATTGACTGACCAGAATTCTTCGTTCGGTAACACGGCCTCGATACCACCAAAACCGGCAACGCTGCCTTTGTCGGCGACGTGCTCCAGCAACTTAGCAACATCCAGTCCGTTCGAATGGAAAATCGTGCCACCGTGATCTTGTACGGCGACTACTTTTGCGCCTGCTTCAGCGAATAATCTTGCCGCGATACCGCCGACATTCCCGAAACCTTGTACAGCAATTTTCGCGCCAGCAATTTCCACACCGCGTTTGGCAGCAGCTTCGCAGCCCACCACGAACACGCCACGGCCAGTTGCCTCGCGGCGACCAAGACTACCGCCCAGAGAAATTGGCTTTCCAGTCACGACGCCCGTGGCAGTGCGGCCTTCGTTCATGGAATAGGTGTCCATCATCCATGCCATTGTTTGTTCATTGGTGTTCACATCTGGTGCAGGAATATCCTTGTCCGGCCCAATAATGATGCCGATTTCCGATGTGTAGCGGCGTGTCATGCGCATCAGTTCGCCACGCGACAGAGTTTTCGGATCAACACGGATACCGCCCTTGGCGCCGCCGTAAGGAACATTGACCGCAGAATTTTTGATCGTCATCCAGGCAGACAGCGCCATCACTTCTGACAGGGTCACATCCTGATGGAAACGCACGCCACCTTTGCCCGGGCCGCGTGAAGTATTGTGTTGGACACGATAACCTTCGAAGTGCGCAATGCTGCCGTCGTCGCGTTCGATCGGGACATCCACCACCAGAATACGCTTCGGACGCTTCAGTGTTTCTACCCAGCGCGACAAGTGGCCGAGATATGGTGTAACGCGATCAATTTGCTCGAGATAAACAGCCCAGGGTCCTGTCCCATGCGGGGTAAGATAGGACGGAATCTGGTGTTGGGTGGACATGGTATGACCTCCTTCTGAAATGAACTTGTAAGCGAATTTGGCTGCCTTCGGCAGCTACCGATAAGGTGACGCATAGTAGTCTTCCGGCACGAAAATCAGCCAATGCTTTGTTTGCATAAAACTATGCACATTTTGCATACATAAGAAAGTGGCCTGAATTCATCCTGTATTTCCGAACAAAAAAAATTGATGATGAACGAGAAAAGGCAACGAATTTGCAGCGCAGAACTGCGGTAAAAATTGTGAACAGCCGCCGCACCTTGAACAACGCCTGCATGTGCAGGGCTGGTACTGTGGCCGCAACGCGCGGTGCATTTTTATCGATGCTTCCGCATGCCTGACTCTGCAAATTCCGCAGGGAAGACGAGAAACTGTCGCGCCTTTGCATAACGCCGATCGCGCCCGACATCACTGAAAAATGTTGAGACGCATTGCACTTCGCAGCAATGGATTTCGCTGTCGCACAACGCTGTAGAAAAATCGCCCATGCGCATCGCGCTGCGCGTGTCGTGATGCAATGAACGCGACGCTGACTACGCTTACTACGCTTACATCACGCGATTGAGATCAATATACTCCATGCAGTATATTTAATTGCGCTTGCAATATCTTGGCTTTGGAGTGATTTTTAAGAATACTCCCCTGTTTTTTAATTTCACAACCGGCGCTCGCCGCCCGGGAACAGGCAAAACTGCCAGGCAGAGTTATACGCGCGCAGATTTTTTTTCTCTGGGATTTCGCTGCTTGCTGCTGATCTGCAACTGCTCCAGATATTCCCACAAACGTGAGACGATCAGTTTGCCAGGGCGCTGCAAGGAAGGGCGTTCGCGATACAGGCGGATTTCCATTTCAACTTCCCACGCGCCACTGCCGCTATCGGCGCGCGCCAGATGCTTTTGCTTGATTTCGCGCGTCACGGCAGACTCCGGTAAAAAAGCCACGCCGCGGCCTTCCAGCGCCATCATCTTCAGGCCTTCTGCCATGTCGGTTTCATAGCATTTTTCAAAATGCAAAGCTTGGCGCGTGTCGTTCAGAATCAGATCGACCATTCTGCCGAGATACGCATTATTGGCATATGCCAGGAAAGGCAATGGCGCATCGTCACTGCCCGGCAAGACAAATTCCGGCGTGCCCTGGCGGTCACAGCGCGTGTAGGCGCGCAGTGCTTCGGTGCCCATGCTGATCATGTCGTACTGACTGGCATCGAGCAACAAGGGCTGGCGTGGATGGTGATAGCACAGCAAAAGATCACATCCACCTTCCACCAAAGTCATGACGGCGTCATGCACATTCAGCGCCAGCAGGCGGCTATTGATTTCGCCGAAAGCCGCTTCCAGACCCGTTAGCCAGCGCGGCACATAGGTCAGCGACAAGGTGTGCGGCACGGCGAAATCGACGGTCGTCTGCACCGTTGTTCGCTTGCCGCGCAGCAGTGCGCGCGCATTGTCCATTTGTCCCAACATCGCAATCGCCTGTTCGTAAAACACTTCACCCGCGTGCGTCAGGCGCGTCGGATACGATGTGCGGTCAATCAGGTCGGCGCCGACCCAGGCTTCCAGCGATTGAATGCGGCGCGAGAACGCCGGTTGCGTGACATGACGTAATTCGGCAGAGCGGCTGAAGCTGTTGGTTTCCGCCAGCGAAACAAAATCTTCCAACCATTTGGTTTCCATTTACACTCCCGCAAATTGCAAGGCAGTGCCCGCATTGTCATCATCCGCAGCGACATCGTCGTCAGCATCATCGCCCTGCCTGCTTTGCTGTCGTTCCCACATCTGCGCATAAGCGCCCTGCGCTTCCAGCAACTGCTGATGTGTGCCGCGCTCGATAATGCGACCTTTGTCCATCACCAGGATTTGCTGTGCATCGACAATCGTCGACAAACGATGTGCAATGAGCAGGCTGGTGCGACTGCGCGCGATCTCTTTTAACTGCGCCTGTATCATTTGCTCAGAGCGCGAATCAAGTGCCGATGTCGCTTCATCGAAAATCAGAATGGATGGATTTTTCAACAAGGTTCGGGCAATAGCGACGCGTTGTTTTTCCCCGCCGGACAATTTCAATCCGCGCTCACCCACCATGGTCGCGTAACCATCTGGCAGTGATTCGATAAAATCGTGAATATAGGCAGCCTTGGCAACGGCAATGATGTCATCCTTGCCAGACCCCGGTTTGCCGTAGGCGATGTTGTATTCGATCGTGTCGTTAAACAGCACGGTGTCTTGCGGCACAATGCCAATCGCGGCACGCACCGACGCCTGCGTGACATCGCGCACGTTTTGTCCTTCAATCAGAATATGTCCGGCTTGCACATCGTAAAAGCGAAACAGCAAACGCGATAACGTTGACTTGCCCGATCCGCTATGTCCCACCACGGCGGTCGTCGTACCCGCAGGGACAGTGAAGTCGATATCAAACAAAATCTGACGCTTGCTCTCATAACTGAAATCGACGTGTTGAAAGCGAATTTCCGCCCCCTCGCGATGATTGATCAGCAAAGCGCTTGCATCGTCGGCATCGGCGATTTCGCGGTTCTGATCAAGCAGAGAAAACAGCCTTTCCATGTCGGCCAGGCTCTGTTTGATTTCGCGATACAAGACCCCTAAAAAATTCAAAGGAATGTACAACTGAATCATAAAGGCATTCACCAATACGAGATCGCCGAGACTCATTTTTCCATCGATGACACCTTGCGTCGCACGCCATAAAATCAGCGTCACTGCAGATGCAATAATCAGCGACTGGCCGGTATTTAACAACGACAAACTGCTCTGCGATTTGACGGCGGCAGTTTCGTAATTTTTCAATCCTTCGTCATACCGTCGCGCTTCATAATCTTCGTTGCCGAAGTATTTAACCGTCTCATAATTCAACAGTGAATCGATGGCCTTGGTATGTGCGCGCGAGTCGAGTTCGTTCATCGTCCGCCGAAATCCGGTACGCCATTCCGTCACGCTGATGGTAAAGACGATATACGTCACCAACGCCAC
>JAGWUK010000531.1 GCA_028868455.1 Burkholderiales bacterium
ATTCTTGCGTCACGGAAGTCCCCGTAGCATTGAGCTTGAATTTTTGCGCAAGCTTACTGGTAAACGGCGATACCCATTCCCCGAATACGAAAGTCAGTATCACAAACAAAATACCAATTTTGAATAACATGCTACCGGCCATCACTGTCGACATACTTGCTGCACGCATGATGGTAAATTCGGAATTGGAAGCAAATTGAGCCAATACATAAATCGTTCCGATCAATACAGCGATCGGCATGAATTCGTAAATGTAGCCAGGCAAACCCAAGGCCACATAAATCAATGCATGCTGCAAACGATAAGTCTTGTTAAGCGACTGCAATTCGCCCATTAAATCAAAAAACGAAAACAATGCCAGAAGTGCCAGCATGACAAACAACACGGCACGAATAATCTCTACGCCAAAATATTTTTGTAAAATCTTCATGCTGAACACTTCTCTTTGGAACGAAAACAAGCTTTGCAATTGGACCAAAGCACTAGCGGATGCCAACGACTGTTAACTTTTAAACGCCAGCTAAACATGGCAAATACCAACACCAATACAGCGAAATGAACTGGCCACCAGGCCATAGTCAGCATTGCTTTCTCCTGAACGATGGCAGCCTGCACAATGTTGACCATATTCAGGTAAATCACGACAAATAGAAGCGCCACGATCAAATTGGCTGAGCGGCCGACACGGGGATTAACGTAACCCAGAGGAATTGCTAACAACATCAAACCAGCACACATCAATGGCAAGGATATGCGCCAGAACAATTCACCTCTTTTAGTGCCATCCGGATTATCAAGCAAACTCTGCAAAGGCATGGATTTTGCCGACTTATCTCCGGCAACGACTGCACTTTGCCGGGAAACCAAAACGCCGTACTTCTCAAATTGCATCATCTGGAAATTCGCTTCCGTCGGTAATCCGTCGTAACGACGTCCTTGACTCATCACCAGAAATTTGTCGCCATGCTTATCAATTTCTATCATGCCTTCTTTGGCAACGACGACACTGGACCGGCCATCGCGAAAAGTATTAATAAAAATATTTTGGACTTTGCTCAAATCGCCAGCGACTTCCTCGACAAAAAAAATCCGGTCTGACGATGCGGATTCCTGAAACTTTCCCGGCGAAACCTTGGCAATGTCGGATCGTTTTTCATACCGTTCACGGAACTCTGCACTTTGCCGATTTGCCCAAGGCGTAGCGACAAAACTCAGCAAACCAGTCAAGATGATCAATGGCGCCCCAAACCTTAATACCGGAGCCACCCATCGGTAAAGACTTAGCCCGGAAGCAAACCAGACCACCATTTCGGAATCCTGATAACTGCGGGTCACGACGAGGAGGACCGAAATAAAGCCAGTCAGAATTAACAAAATCGGCATATAAGTCAGCGAAGAAAAACCGATTAATGCCAATACGTCGGCAGAAGCAACCTTTCCGCCAGCAGCCTGTCCAAGTATTCGTATCAGCATCACTGTGATCGTGATGGTGAATAAAGTAGTGAAAACTGCGCCTGCGGCACTGAGCAATTCACGTCGAAGCGCGCGCTGAAAAATCATGAGAAGGATATAATGTCCGTTTTACGAGACTTACAAAGAGGAGTAATACGTGGACTTTAGCATAAAAACAATCGACGCAAAAAGTGCCTCAACTGCCTATAAAGCCATGAAGACTGGCTGTATCGTCGTAGGCGTATACGAAAATAAAAAACTTACCTCAGTTGCCTCTGGTCTGGATAAACAAGGCGCGATCGCCGCCGCCCTCAAATCTGGCGACATTTCCGGCAAAGCTGGCTCGTCGCTGCTTCTGCGTGACATCGGCGATATCGCTGCCGAACGTGTGTTACTGGTTGGACTCGGTGAAGAAGCCGACGCTATTGCAGAAAAATCCTGGAGCCAGGCAATTCAGTCGGCAGCGCGTGTCCTGAATACTCTTGGCGGCAACGATGCCGTTATTGCTTTGCCAGCGGTTAAAGATCGTGACATCAGCTGGTCAGTTCGTACAACAGTTTTGTCGTTCCGCGAAAGCGTTTTCCGTACCGATGCGTTAAAAAGTAAAAAAGATACCCCATCTGCTGGCGTCAAAAAAATTGCGATTGCCGTATTAACGTCCGATGCCACTCAGGCGAAAACCGCATTATTGCAAAGTGAAGCATTGGCAAATGGCATGGACCTGACCAAGGAACTCGGCAATCTCCCGCCGAACATTTGTACACCAACCTATCTCGCCGAAACAGCAAGACAAATCGCCAGCGACTACAAAATGGGAGTCGAAGTCCTGGATCGCAAACAAATTCAGGCGTTGAAAATGGGAAGTTTTCTTTCCGTTAGCAACGGCACGATAGAACCGCCCAAATTTATCGTCCTAAAACACAATGGCGGCAAAGCCAAAGACGCGCCAGTTGTTCTGGTTGGGAAAGGAATCACTTTCGATTCCGGTGGTATTTCCCTGAAACCAGGCGCTGGCATGGACGAAATGAAATACGATATGGGTGGCGCTGCGTCAGTTCTGGGCACCATGCGTGCTATCGGCGAAATGAAACTGAAACTGAATGTTTTTGCCGTTATCCCGACTTGTGAAAATATGCCATCCGGAAGTGCGACGCGCCCTGGCGATATAGTAACGTCGATGTCTGGACAAACCATTGAAGTGTTGAATACAGATGCCGAAGGTCGTTTGATTTTATGTGATGCGCTGACTTATGCAGAACGCTTCAAACCTGCTGCCGTAGTCGACGTTGCAACATTGACTGGCGCTTGCGTCACATCGTTGGGACATCATAATTCCGGTTTGTTTACGCGTCACGACGAAGCTCACGACAAACTGGCGTCTGAATTGCTGGCGGCAGGCAAGCAATCGGGCGACACGGCATGGCGCATGCCGATCGAAGAAGCTTACAACGAGCAACTCAAATCCAATTTTGCCGATATGGCCAATATTGGTGGCCCTGCTGGTGGCAGTATTACCGCTGCATGCTT
>JAGWUK010000532.1 GCA_028868455.1 Burkholderiales bacterium
AGAACCAGCTAAGTAATTAATCCGTTTTACCCGCCCACATCGCAGTCAGGTGTGAGCAACAAACCGGCGCAGATCTCCACAATCTGCGCCGGTTTCCTTTTTTCGCGGCGATTTTTTCCCATCGACCTGAACCCTTGTCCGGAATGCGCAGCGAACACGCCGCGTCAATCGTGTTTCGCCATGTAGATGACACGCGGACAAACCGGGGTGGTCTTTTGTTGCGGGCACCAGAATGACACTGAAATCGACCAGTCGCGGCAAGAGATTTCGACCAGATCTGCTGTCTTACCCATGCCCATATTGCAGGTTGACTGCAACGCAGCATCGATAGCATTGGCCTGAAAATATCCGTAGGTACTGATTTTTTGGATAGTCTGGAAAGCCAGTTGCGGCGCGACCGTGCCAGGACGCACGAGCACGCTGCGATCTTTCAGCGGTACGCGGGTTTCCAGCTCGGCCGGACTGCAAGCCCACTGACCGCCGTCACGCACGCATTGCGCGACGTAGTACAAAGGCTGGTCGTTGAGTTTGGCATGCGGGCGGCATTTCACATCCGCAAAATTCGCTACTTTTGCCTGTGCAGAAAATGCGCGCGCTTCCACGTCCGCCACGCCGACGCCGAATTGCTCGCCGCAAACCAGTTGCTCCAGCACCAGCCTGTCTCTGTTCGCCAGCGCGACCGGAAACGTGCTGTCCGCCTGCGCAGCAAACGGCAACAGCCAGCTCAACACTGGCAACACTAAACGCAAAGCGGGGAAAAAGATTCGTGGCATCAACGTACACCGGTGAAGAAGCGTATCAGAACACGACACCACAAAGCAGGGAGGCTCGACGATCAGCCTGCCTACCACACAGACAACGCACGAATCCCGACAAGTCAGCGATAAAACGCTTCGACCTGACCTTTGACTTTAATCATCATAGGGCGACCTTTGCGGTCACGCGCCTTGCCCGCCTGCACGCTGACCCAGCCTTCGCTGATGCAGTATTCTTCAACATCGGTACGTTCCTGGCCGTTGACCTTGATGCCGATATCGTGCTGGAACACATCCGCATTGTAATGTGGGCTGCGCGGATCGATGGACAAGCGATCCGGTAATGGGGGGAGTTGTGTAGTATCGTTCATGGGGCAGAATTATCTCCCAGATAGGCGTCATGTTCAATGACTGAAACGACAAGCCGCATGGGGTAACAATCATCAACCCAAAGTCAACGCGCGGCCAGCGCTATGGCGGCTCAGACCGGCGGCGCGGCACAAGCAGCAGTCGCAAGCAGCGCGTGCAATTGCTGGTGCAGTGCATCGTCCCAATCCACTTTGAGCTGCTGCTTGGCGCGCAGATAATGGTCGGTAAATACATCCAGATACAGCGCCAGCGCTTGCGCTGCGGCTGTATCTACGGCCAGTCCCAGGCAGACGGCAGCGACTTCCGATGTGCATAAATGATCGTCACGACGCGAGCGCCGCAACCGGTAGCGCGACAATTGCTCCGGCATCAGACTCAGTACCGGTAAATGATTCAGATAAGGACTCTTCTTAAAAATCTTGCGCGCTTCCGGCCAGGTGGCATCCAGCAAAATAAACAAAGGACGCTTATCCGTAGCAGCAGCCTGCGTTGGCAACAACTGCGTCGTCACACGTTCCGGCGCGACAAACTCACCGGGAAACACCACATACGGCTGCCATTGCGGATCGGCCAACAGCGCCAGCAAAGCCGGATCAACCTCCGTGCGTGCCCAGCCAAACGCCATCGTCTCCGGCACCACATCCGCAATCAGCCAGCCCGTATTACTCGGCTTGAGCGCCTCGTGCTCGGCCATCAGCAGGCACACGCCCGCATTCGTCGGCACCACTGGCCGCAACGCGCACAGACAATGACTCACAATCAGCCGACAGCCTGCGCATCTTTCGCCATGCGGCCCGCCGCGTGCCAGAAAAGGACGTGTGCTGCGTTTCAGACGCTCCGTGCGCAGACGGGATACAGCATGAGGGAAGCTCATAGATTTCATGGTTAGATCAATTCAACAGCACCGCGCTGGCGCAAGCATCGCCACTTGCGCCACGCGTAGCGTTGACGCTAAAGGCAACGCCGCAGTGAACACCGCGCACCGGCGATTTATTTCGCCGCAAACTTCGCGTAATATGCCGCCACCGCAGGCAATGCAGCGATGCGCGCCCCATGCGCGTTCAACGCAGGCGCGACTTGTTCCACCAGATCGGTCGGCACATGATCAAGGCGACCAGAATTCAGCGTGCGGATATCGATAAACACTTTCAAGTCCGCCACCGTCAGACGACCATCGGCAAAATATTCGCCGCCATGCGCGTGCAATTGCTTTTCCAGCCAGCGCAGATACACCGGCATCGATCCCTGCACCAGCGCCAGCCGCGCCGCTTTCTGCTCTTCACCCGTCATGCGGAAAGTCGGCCCTAATTTGATGCTGGCCTCTTCCACCACAAACGCTACCTCATCGCAAAACAAGGCCTGCAGCGGATCAGCCGGATACAAACCGGCCAGCTTGCCCGCATAACGCAACATCGAATCCGTCTGCGTGACTTGCACCCCATCCACCTCCATCACCGGCACCTGCCCAAACGGCGTCGTTTTGCGAAACTCGGCAAATTCAGGATAGCTGAAACGATGGTCTTCAAACGCCACGCCGCCCAGATGCAAAGCCAGACGTATTGGCTCAGCACGGCCACCGTGAAAATCGAAATAAGAAAGCTTGAGTTGCGGCATGGTGTCTCCTGAAAGCTGATAAAAGCGAAACTAAAAATTGAATTTTTTTGGGATGTGATGAACCCAAAACCCGCGCCATCATAGCAGGGGCAGCAAGGGTTGGCAGAATACCGGATTTTATGTGTGTGCATCTGACTCGCTTGAAACAGCATGTCGATATTGATGCTGCCAGACATACTAATTCAGTCAGAATGAAATAATGTGACTCATCGTCCGTAGACCATCGCATATTGAAGA
>JAGWUK010000533.1 GCA_028868455.1 Burkholderiales bacterium
CACCGTAGAAATCAACTAAACCATGTACCTGCCCACGCATTTTGAAGAAACGCAGACAAATGTCCTGCATGAATTAATCCGTAGCAATCCCTTGGGCATGCTTGTCACGTCCGACGAAAAGGGATTGGACGCAAATCACATTCCTTTCCTGATCGACGCGCCGAATGCCTCAGCGCCATACGGAACTTTACGTGCGCATGTGGCGCGCAATAATCCTGTCTGGCAAAACCAAGGCGAAGTGCTGGTTGTTTTCCAGGGCGAAGAAGCCTATATCTCACCTGCCTGGTATGAAGAAAAAAAATTGAATGGCGCAGTCGTCCCGACCTACAACTACGCAGTCGTCCATGCGCGCGGGAAATTACGCACCGTCGACCAGCCGGAAGTGCTTCTTGGTTTGCTCAATGCGCTGACAACTCGGTTCGAATCGGACCGGAAGAATCCGTGGCAAGTCAGCGACGCGCCACGCGATTACATAGAAAACATGATGGAGATGATTGTGGGTATTGAAATTCCCATCACACACATCACAGGAAAATGGAAAGCCAGTCAAAACAAGTCAACGCAAAACCGTATCAATATCACCAACGGGTTGCGATCAGAAAATACTGTAGCGAGCATCGCAATGGCGAATCTGATGGAGAATCAGTTATTTACCACGCCGACCAAATAGTCACGTAAACATTCAAATCAGAAAACAATATGCATACAGTCCGCCCAATACAACAAGACGATTTCAAACAGTGGTTGGTTTTATGGAACGGTTATAACCGCTTTTACGGGCGTTACGATGAAACGGCGTTGCCCGCCATAGTGACGCAAACGACCTGGTCACGTTTTTTCGATGCAGAAGAGCCGGTATTCGCTTATGTCGCCGAAGAATCAGGAGAATTATTAGGCTTCGTCCATTACCTGTTTCATCGGCATACCAGCCAGATCGCACCGGCATGCTATTTACAGGACTTGTTTACTGCTGAAGGCGCCAGAAATAAGGGCGTCGGCAATACGCTGATCCATACGGTATACGAGCAGGCAAAACAAGCTTCTTGCCCCAGCGTGTATTGGCATACTCAGGAAACCAACGCCACCGCGCGACGCTTGTATGATCAAGTTGCTGCGAACTCCGGCTTTATCGTCTACCGCAAAGCTTTATCAGTACCGGTCAATCCGGAGTGAACACCGTTCAACACAGAGAGCGTATATTAAGTATCGGGATGTTCGTATTCGTAACTGTTTTTTTCTGTCCATGCTTCCAGCACTGCACTGCGCTCACCGCGAATTACGCGCAATAACTCGCGATGAGCAGGACCACGCTCTATCCCATGTTTCGCCAGATACTCCAGCAATTCATTAAACAGCTGGCGGCGTTGATCCCCGGTATCGGAGGCATCACGCCGATCAGCAAACAAGGCCAGCAATGTCGAGCCGCAGTCGCAATTGCGGTAGAGCTCAAGCAACGGGGCGTCGTTGTGATCCACGCCGGCCTTTAAACCGCTACGCTCTCTATGCAAAGGATGCGTTTCGCGGATGTAATCGTCCTCGGTTTCATAAATACGACCACAATTGGCGCAACGCTTCGGAAAATCGCGTTTGCTCAAGGACTTTAACCCGGCAAACCAGTCACCGTAATCTGTCATTTGCATAGCTCCTCCTTCGGATGAACTGATCGCGATCGACTCATCAAAAGTTGACCAGCAATCGTGCACTCTGGTGCGAATAATTGCGCGCCAAAAGGCATTACCAATCGTTTTCTCATCATACGACAAAGCGAATTGGATTTTTACATTACGACCGTTTGCGTTGTTTTCACGGCACGCATGCGCTTACCAGATAACGTCGCGCCTGTTCAATTTTTGGCGCAACGACCTGGGCGCAATACGCCTGATGGCTATTCAACTTATAAAAATTGTGGTGATAATCTTCCGCCGGATAGAATGCGGGTGCTGCCGTCAGCTCGGTGACGATAGGTGCATTCCAGCGATTCGCCACCTCGCGCATCAATTGGTTGGCCACGGCTTGCTGCTCCGCATCATGGAAATAAATCACAGAACGATAGCGGGTGCCAATATCGTTCCCTTGGCGATCCAGTGAAGTCGGATCGTGGATTGCAAAAAATACGCCCAGCAATTCACGAAAACTGACCACATCCGTATCGAATTCAAACCGCACGACTTCAGCATGCCCGGTATTTCCTTCGCAGATATCCTCATATGTTGGAAATTGCACATAGCCGCCAGAGTATCCGGGCACGACATTCCTGACACCGCGTACTTGTTGAAATACCGCCTCAGTTGACCAAAAGCTGCCGCCGCCTAAAGTTGCCATTTTCTGTGCCATCATTGTTCTCCTCGAATAACTTATCAATACTGGTTTTACCTGACGCTGCACGTCGAATCTGCTCAGCGTCACGACATGCGCTCGGGAAATATCACCCTGAGCATTGCCGCGGAACGCATTATCAAGTGCGGCCACAGTCTGATCAATTAGCAAACAAGGAGTCGCAAGAGCGGTATCCTGGTGTATCATTTTTTTATACTTTTCTGGACTGACACAAGGCTGGCCGGGTCGCATTCGCCGTCAGCACACACAATGTGCGCGCTGTTGTGTAAAACCATTGTTGTCATGCCTTGTAGAAACAATTTTCCTTATCCCTTATTTCTTTTAAAAGTTTTACGCCGCCATGCTGAAAGCCACCATTCTGATTGATGCCCTGAAACGTGAACTCAGGGCCAGAAATATTACGTATGCCGATCTGGCAAGTCGCATCGACATGTCGGAAGCCAGCGTGAAACGCATGTTTTCGCAAAAAAACTTCACCTTGCAAAGGCTGGATGAAATCCTGGCGGCAACCGAAATCAGCCTGCGCGACATCGCCCTGAACTCCAGTGAAGAGACGCTGATTTCGGAACTGACGTACGAGCAAGAAAAAGAAATCATCAGCGATCCCAAAAAATTCCTGGTCGCCGTATCGGT
>JAGWUK010000534.1 GCA_028868455.1 Burkholderiales bacterium
GCCTCAACGACATTGCCAGGAATTAAATGGATCAGGGAAAAAACCAGTAAGGTAATGCCGAGGAAAGTAGGAACGACGACTCCCAGACGGCGCAAGATGAAACCCAGCATCAAAAAACCTTTTTAAAACACAATGGAAGGTGCAGTCACATCAGGCACCGGCTTTGTTAGTTATAAAAACGACTAAGCAAAACCGATGCCATGATGGGGTGACTGTTATTTCACCAGATCGACTTTTTTGAAGTAATGATGGGCGGTCGAGTCCATTTTGAAACCGACGACTTCTTTGCGTACCGGGGTAAAACGCAGCGAATGCGCGATCAGCAAGACCGGTGCTTCTTCGTGAATGATTTCCTGCGCCTTGGCATACAGCTTCGCGCGATCAGCCTGCGCCGGCACCTGCTTGGCTTTCTGGATCAGGTCTTCGTATTCCTTATTGCACCAGCGCGATGTATTGCCGCCGCCCTTGACTGCACTGCAACCGAGAATCGGTTCAAAGAAATTATCCGGGTCACCGTTGTCGCCAGACCAGCCGAACATCATCGCATGCTGTTCACCGGTTTTGCTGCGTTTTTTGTATTCCGTCCATTCGTAGGACATCAGCTTGGCTCGGACGCCGATCTTGGCCCAGTCAGCCTGGATCAGTTCGGCCATGCGTTTGCCGTCCGGATTGTAAGGGCGCGATACGGGCAGATACCAGAGTTCAACATCGACGCCATTCGGATAACCCGCTTTGGCCAGCAAGGCTTTGGCTTTGACCGGATCGTAAGCGTAATCCTGCACTTTATCGTTGTAAGACCACATGGTTGGTGGAATCAGATTTTTTGCTGCCTGACCGGAACCGGCGTAGACCGATTTCAGGATGGATTCTTTATCGACAGCCATGCTCAATGCCTGGCGCACCGCTTTATTGTCGAAAGGTTTCTTTTCGACGTTGAACGAGACATAGCCGATATTCAAACCTTGTTGCGACAACAGTTTGATGTTCGGATCTTTTTTCATCAGTTCGACATCGGCAGGCTTAGGCAAAGCCATGACCTGGCATTCGCCAGCCTTGAGTTTGGCATAGCGCACTGAAGCATCTGGCGTGATGGCGTAAATCAGGTTGTCGATTTTTGGTCGGCCGTCCCAGTAACCGTCATGCGCCTTGTAGCGGATGATGGCGTCTTTCTGATAAGACACGAACTGGAAAGCACCGGTGCCGATGACGTCTTTGTCGATCAGGTCTGGTGTATTGGCGGCTTTCATTTTTTCTGCATATTCAGCCGATTGCACGGACATGAAATCCATCGTCAATGTTGCCAGGAAAGGCGCTTCAGGACGTTTGAGCTTGAAGCGCACGGTCATGTCATCAACTTTTTCCAGTTTGTCGACGATTTTCGCCATGCCGACGTCCTGGAAATAGGCATAAGTCTGGCCCGGCGTATTGTTGTGGAAAGGATGCTTGTCATCCGCCATGCGGTAGTAGCTGAACAGGATGTCGTCTGCGTTCATGTCGCGGCTGGGTTTGAAACGGGCGTTGGAATGAAACTTGACGCCTTTGCGCAATTTGAATGTATAGGTCAGACCGTCTGGCGAGATTTCCCACGATTCGGCGAGTGCTGGTTTGATATTGGTCGTACCGGTTTCCATCTCGACCAGGCGGTTGAACATCGGTACCGAACCTGCATCGGCGGTCGTGCCTGTGGTGAAGAACTGGGGATTAAATCCTTCCGGGCTGCCTTCGGAGCAAAACACCAGGGTTTTTGCAGCCATTGCGACACTGGCATAGGCGCCGAACAGGGCGATCACACCCGCTTTTACTATCCAATTACCTTTTTTCATCCAGAATCTCCACGTAAATAAGTTCCAGCCAGACAGAAAAAACAGCAAACTTTTTGCGCCACATCAAACCCAGGTGCAGCTTGCCTTTCGGCTGTATTGTGAAGCAATTTTTGCGGATTTGTATGAAATTGTTACATTTCTGAATAAAATTTTGAAAATAAAAAGAGCAAGTTAGTCTTCGCGCGGTTGTGCCGATTTTTGTTAGCGGGATATTTTGTGGTTGTTGCCCGCCGATGCGCTGGAAGACGGCGGAAGGCTGGCGCAAAAGCTGCTGGCAAGGCCAGGCGAAGGGGGAAAGGCTATGTACGAATTCCGGCAGCATCGTTCGTAGCGTAGGTGGCGGCCATCGTTTTTGTCTGTTGCAAGAATATGAAAGGCAGAAGGGCAACTGCTTCATGTCACTGCGAGCACTGACGATGGTTTTTATGGATGGGGGAGTATGCTAAAAAATCGCCTTAACGCGCGCACAAGCATTGCGACTCAATTATTTACTCCCCCTGAGTATAGATTTTGTAGGTGGAGGGAACCGTCAGACTGACTCGATATGTTCCACCATCAGTTGCACCCGGGTGACGCCGTTGTATTCGTTGGCGTCCAGACGGTAGGCGACGTTGATGCGCTCGGGTAAGGTATCGGTGTGGCCAAACCAGATGGCATCGTAGCGTTGCCGGTTTTTTTCGAGAATCAGTTTCAGATGGCGCTCTTTAAGGATGCGTTGCGAAACCAGTTTGAATTCGTCACAAAAAATCGGTGGCGGGAAACCCTGGCCCCAGACGTGACTATCAAGCAGGCTGATGAAGTCGGTCGTGAAATAGGCTTCTTCCAGCGGGCCGTCGGTCTCGACGATGCGTTCCAGCTGATGTGCTTGCAGCCAGCTTTGGCCAACCGCTTCGAAAGCCTGTTGAAATGCAGGGAAATTGTCGCTGCGTATGGTCAGGCCAGCCGCCATCGCATGACCGCCGAATTTTTCTATCAGGTCTGGCGCATGCTTGGAAACCAGATCGAGCGCGTCGCGCAAGTGAAAACCCGGGATGGAGCGCCCTGATCCTTTGAGCAAGCCTTCGCCGCCCGGCGCAAAGGTAATGGTCGGGCGATAAAACTTGTCTTTTAGCCGCGACGCGACAATCCCGATGACGCCCTGAT